>JADGFH010000867.1 GCA_016743925.1 Labilibaculum sp. | reverse complement strand
TTTTTCAGTCTCCTCGTTAATTAAATTAAGGGTTTCGCTCACCCAGCTCATAAAAAAAGCATCGGAGCAAGAGTACAATCTCGAATGATTCATTTTTTTGTTAAATTTAAATTATTACTAAATCGCAGCTTGAATTTACCAAACTTATATTTAAAAACAAACAAATACCATTCTTTTTATGTAAACTCACCTGAAATATAACAAAGCTAGACTCCAAATACCAAACAAACTCTACAATAATTAGTTTTAAATACATACAGAATATTATTGCGATTAAACAATTATAGCTTGGTAGCATAATAATTTAAAGTAAGGTCAGTATTATAACACAACAGAACACTTGTTTATAAAGGATGACTTGTCTCTTGAACCTGACCGCCACTCACCTGCTATTTCTCCTCCCTCCGTTAAGATATTCCGCCACTCAGTTACTACGTTCCGCCGCTCGGTTACAATTCCGCATCACTCGGTTGCAATCTTCCGCCATCACGTTGCTACGTTCCGCCACTCGGTTACAATCTTCCGCCATCACGTTGTTACGTTCCGCCGCTCGGTTGCAATGCTCCGCCGCCTTTAAATGCTAACTGAGCAATACCCAATAACAAACAAGCCAAAACAATTAACAATACGTTAAAACAGGAAAGCAACACGAGAGTAAACAAAGCAATTACGACGATCATAAACGCAACAGAAAAGGCTTAACATCACAAAACACAGGCCTTACACAGCAAATGAGTAAACAGACTTATAATATGAATACAACACAAATGAATAGATGTAGTGTTATGAAATAATATAAGATTACAGACTCTTTATATAGAACACCCTAGCCTAAAATGTAGCTTATTTTCATTAATATCATAATTGTAAGAATGAAAGGACTTATTTGAGGCGGATTATTCTTACTTTAGGATTCGAAAATTTAGATCTATTTAAAGACGTGATTTATAAAAAGGTGATTTTATCCCTCAAATATGGGGTAATAACAAGTCCTTTTAGAAAGATATAAGGGATATAAAGTACATAGTACTAGCCCTGCGTTAGCCATCAGGCGTGAAAAACAAATAAATCAGATACAAATGAATACAACAAAGAAGGGAGATACATTTGAGAATAAGATATACTCGATATTATGTGATTTGTTAGCAAATGGAGACTTTTTTGTTGGAGGAAAAAACAGTAAAATATTTAAGAAAAAAGGATATTACTCAAAAGAAAGAGCTTCTGACATAATCACGGACATTTCAATCGAAACGTATATGCCAGGAGCAGATAACTTTTCATTACTTACTATAATTGAATGTAAGAATTTAAATCATAAAGTTCCGGTAGATGATATCGAAGAATTTGATTCTAAGTTAAGACAACTAGGAGAGCATAATACCAAAGGAATGGTATTTACAAAACTAGGATTTCAAAAAGGAGCTTATTCGGTTGGGAAATCGAAGAAACTAGGATTATGCGTAGTCGAAGATAAAAATAAGCTTAATTGGATTAATTATAGAAAGGAAAAGAGTAAAGTTAATATTTCTTCCTCAATAGTAAGTAGGATTGTTGGTGAGGCTAAAATAGAATCAAACTTTTGTGCTTATAACTGTAATAAAACATTTGAAAACATCCCTGATTTATTAATTGACATAGGAGTCATTGATTACTATAAGCATAAAGCAAAGTATGTAGAAGTGAAATTTTTAACTGAAACCGAAATATCAACTTATGTCAGTAATCTTATTAATGAAAGTTATTATTCCAACAACATACTAGATTTAAATAAACTATGTAAACAATTAGAAGAATCGCATAATATTTCTTTTGAATTTGATGAACATTTGAATGATTCTATTCTTGGAAAAATAAATTATAGTGAGAACAAAATTCACATAGATAACCATTTAAAGGAAAATAATACAAAATGGCGATTTACATTGGCACATGAAATAGGTCATTTTATTCTTCACAAGAAATACTCTTGTCAATTATCCGAAATGTATGACAAAGAAATTACAGTGAATGATTTGTGTGATCAAAGTCAGAATACAAGAATGGAAATTCAAGCGAATCTTTTTGCTAGTCAATTATTACTGCCAATTAAACCATTACTATTATTAACAAACCAATATTTCACAAAAGAAAGAATATATAAGGGGTATTTGTATTTGGATCATCAAGGTATAAATCAGTACACGGTTATGAAGTTTTTAACACAATTACAAGAATATTTTCATGTATCTAAAAGTGTCGCAAAATATAGATTAATTGGACTTAGTTTATTGAAAGATGACACAGACAATTCGTTGAGAAATATAATGAGAAAAAGCCCGAATGGCTAACAAAAGCTATATGTAATGCGGGTTCAGCGGGTAAATCAACCGCAGTTCTTCGTTGCAACACCGCCAAATCTTTGATTTGTCAATTTATAATTTGAATTAATGTAAATCAAAGTTTTGGCTAAACGCAGATTTGAAAGTGAAGAGCTTCGAAAGCCCGCAAAACACATAGTGTGCCAAGAAGCTGCACATCGGCATAAAATGGTGCAGCATGCTTTATTTGAGATGGTGGAAAGCATTTGTAGGCTTGACCCA
>JADGFH010000099.1 GCA_016743925.1 Labilibaculum sp. | reverse complement strand
AAAAAAGTTGGTATTAGCGAGACTTTCTATAAATCTGGTGAAAAACAGTACGACATTCCATATGTGGGTGGGATGAAACAAGGTATTGTGAAGTGGTATTATAAGGATGGAAAAGTATATCGTGAGACAGACTATAAAAGAGGAAAGAAATCAGGTTATCAAAGAAAGTATTGGGAGAATGGAAGGTTGAAATCAGAAGTTTTTTATAAAGATAACTTAGTAAGCGTAGGCTTAAAAGAAATCAGTAAAACAGATAAGAAAAAATCAGCACCTTATATTGAAGTACAAAAAATCAATTTACTTAAAACGAAACAAGAATATGTTTTAAAGTTTAAACTGAGCAATGGTCGTAAAAAAGTGAAATTTTATCAAGCTAAATTAATTGAAGGTAAATATTTTTCTGTGAATGGAGGGAAAGGTAGTGTTGAGATTAAAACGGTTTCTGGTGTTGGAGAGTTAAGAATACCTGTTGGTAAAGGTTTTAATATTGATAAGAATATTAGTATTGTAGCGGTTGAATCAACAGCTTATCAAAACAAAAGAATTATCAGTAAAAAAGTACATGTTTCTGTTCGGAATCCTTTATAGGCAAATTAAAATAAGATATTTATAAAGGCTCCTAAACGGAGCCTTTTTTTATGATCTAAAAAACAAATTTTATTTCTAAGCAAATCAGTTGTAAATTGTTGTAAGAGGAGAATTGTGGCGATAGGTTAACTTGTGAAATTAAAAGTTATGAGTAAAAGAACCATAGTAGCTATGCCTGGAGATGGTATTGGTCGTGTTGTTCTCGACGAAACCATAAGAATTTTAACTGCTGCCGGATTCGAAGCCAATTATATAGAGGCGGATATTGGATGGGAGTTTTGGTGTAAAGAAGGAAATCCACTTCCTAAACGTACCATTGATTTGCTTGAAGAACATAAAATTGGTTTGTTTGGCGCGATAACTTCTAAACCGAAAGATGATGCGGCAAATGAATTGGCTCCTGAATTGAAAAATAAAGGATATGTGTATTCTAGTCCGATTGTTGGTTTACGCCAGTATTTCAAATTGGATATTTGTATTCGACCATGTAAAACTTATAAAGGAAATCCACTAAATTTTATTCGAAGAGGACAAGAAGATAAAATTGAAGAGCCAATTGTTGATGTTGTGATTTTCAGACAAAACACAGAAGGTTTGTACGGAGGTGTTGAATGGTCTAATCCGGATAATACAGTTTATGCAGCTCTTACAAGTCATCCGAAATTTGTGAAGAATTTTGGTGATGTTCCTAGAGATGAGTTGTCCATTTCAACAAGAATATTTACCAAAAATGGAACCAGTAGAATTTTAACTGCTGCTTTTGAATACGCTCGGGAGAATGCATACAAATCAGTTACATTATGTGAGAAACCAAATGTAATTAGAGAAACTTCAGGCATGATGTTTAAGTTGGCTCAGGAGATTAAAAAAAAACAATTTCCCGAAATTGAATTGTGGAATACCAATATTGATGCTCAAATGATGTGGTTGACAAAAAATCCTGAGAATTATGGAGTTATTGTTGCAGGAAATATGTTTGGAGATATTGTGTCGGATGGCTTTGCTGGATTAATTGGAGGTTTGGGTTTTGCTTGTAGCGCACAAATGTCTGAAGATGGAATCGCTGTTTTTGAGCCAACCCATGGTTCAGCACCTAAATATGCTGATTATGAAATGGCTATTGTTAATCCTATTGCGATGGTCGAATCGGCTTGTATGATGTTGGATTATCTTGGAGAGAAAGAAATATCAGGAAGAATTCGCAAGGTGGTTGCCGAGGTTATTATGGAAGGAAAAGTACAAACATATGATATGAAGAAAATGTTAGGAAAACCTGATGTTGTTCAAAAAGGAGCTGCTTCTACTCAGCAAATGGCAGATGTAATTATTGCGAAATTGAAAACCAAATATTCTAGCTATGGGTATGAGAAAAGTTGTTAAAGAATTATGGCCCGAATTGGAATGGATTCAAGATGAGGTGTTGAAGGAAAAAACTACAAAAGTTTGGGAAATTGCCTTAGAAAGGAGCGTACTTTCTGCACGAGATTTAGAGAAAATACCCTTTACCTTACTATGTGGTCCAGAGCTAAAAGTTAGTTTCATGGATCATAAACAATGTGTTGTACATATTGCTAAAGAGAGTGGTGAGAAAATGAATTCCTTTTTTAAAAAAGAACTACCTGTAGATATGGATGTTTTAGTTGCAGGCGCAATACTATGTGATGTTGGCAAATTATTGGAGTATGTGTTGGATGAAAATAACAATGCAATTCAAGGCAGTTATGGGAAATATATTCGACATCCTTTTTCTGGTGTTTCACTTGCCGAAGAGTGCGGAATTCCACCAGAGGTCAGTCATATAATTGCAACTCATGCAGGTGAAGGAGATATGGTAAAAAGAAGCACTGAAGCCTATATTGTTCATCATGCAGATTTTATGACATTTCTGCCATTTAAGGTGCGTTTAAAATAGCTCCAACACTGCTTACAATATTTGGAATTTTATTTTCTTTGGCCCATTCAATATTATGTTGAAATAAATCGGACGTTATTGCACTCACATCAAAACCAAAGGCAACCAGATTGTAGCGCATTTTATCAGGAATATGGCATGTTTTGCTTTCAGTAACTTTGCAAGTTTTACATAGTTCACAACTATTGGCAGTAATCAATTTTTCATGTGGTAATTCCTTTTTTCTTAAAATGATTGAAGTTCCTTTTTAATAAAATTGTAAGCCGAAAGTGATCTATCTTTTTCTTCAAATTCAATGAATTGATTAGGAGAAGTATAAAATAAATACAAGGAAATGCTAGAATGGTTTTCCGCATATTCTTCAAATGGAGGGCAGAAGGGAGGACAAGTCCATTTTTGTGAATGATTTGGACAGCCGTTCTTGCAATAAGAGTTAAATTTGGTAGGATTCAAATACTTAGAAATATGTTTTTTGTCTAATTTTATTTGCTTGTAATGAATCGTTACAATTGTATTGTTAAGCGTTTTTTCAAAATTACCTATTTGCTGATTAATCATATCTCTATTTCTAAATTGAGAACGAATTTAACTTTTTTCAGCTTCCATTTTCAGGAGCGAATAAGTTTAAGGATAAGAATTAAATTTGTTTAACAATTCATAATCGGAAAGGATTGTATTTTTTGCTTTCAGGTGGCAGTATTTTTGTATCTTCGTCTCTTAATCTATATCCAAATTTTTATCTATGCTCTCATTTGATGCGATCGTTGTCTTAATCGTATTGGTTTTTATTCTAATTTCATTCTACAAAGAGTGGGTTGGACCTGCTTTTACTTTCCTTATTGGAGTTGTCGTTTTAGGGATTTTCGGAATTCTTACACCATCTGAAATCTTGAGTGGGTTCGCTAACGATCAAGTGGTTGTGATCTTAATGCTTCTGTTGATTGGTGATGTTATTAGAGATTTGGGGATTGTAGAAACACTATTTGATAAGGTTTTTCGGAGAGCAAAAACATATCGGCAATTTATGGTTCGGATGATATTTCTTGTGGGAAGTTTTTCAGCCTTTTTAAATAATACACCATTGGTTGCTGTTATGATGCCATACGTGCATAGTTGGAGCAAACGAAATAAAATATCACCTTCAAAATTGTTAATTCCTCTTTCGTATGCAGCTATTTTAGGAGGTTGTATAACACTTATTGGTACATCTACAAATTTAATTGTGAATGGTATGGTTGTCGATCAAAACATCATACCAGGTTTAGAATCTCTCGATATGTTTAGTTTTGCATATGTAGGAATTCCGATGATGTTTGTTGGTTCACTTTACCTACTTCTAGTCAGTAAAAAATGGTTACCTGAAAAGGAGGATGTTTTAGGTGAATTTTCTGAAAATACAAGAAAATATATCGTTGAAGCACATGTAAAGCCTAATTCGGTTTTAATTGGCAAATCAATTGAAGAAGCAGATCTTAGAAATTTAAAAGGCCTATATCTTTTTCAGATAAATAGAGGTGGTAATCGAATATCCGCTGTTTCTCATGAATATCGATTGGAAGAAGCTGATCGATTACTTTTTGCTGGCGATACAGAAACAATTGCCGATTTAGTGCTTCCTAATTCTGGATTGACATTACCTACAGTTGGGATGTTAACACATAAAAAACATATCGAGGTTGTTGAAATTGTAATTTCTCATAACTCTACTCTGATATCCAAAACGGTAAAAGAAGCTAATTTTAGAGGTCAATACGATGCCGCTATTATAGGTATTCATAGAAATGGAGGCCGAGTAAATGGTAAAATTGGTGAAGTAAAATTACGAGCAGGTGATGTTCTATTGTTGTTAGGTGGAGATGATTTTGTTGATCGTTCGCACTTGGTGCAGGATTTTTATTTTATCTCTAAAGTAAAAGAATTTAGAAAGCAAGAAGGATACAAAATAGGATTATTATTGGGGGGAACGGTGTTAGCGGTTTTACTTTCTGCTTGTAATATTGTTCCGTTATTTATGACATTAGTAGTGATGATTATTATCATTTTAGGCCTAAAAATTACGAATCCGAAGGATATTGCAGGACGAGTAGATTTTAACTTGGCTCTTATCATTTCCTTAGCTTTGGCTTTTGGAACTGCAATGATTAAATCTGGATTGGCTCAAATTCTTGCCGACCTTTTAATTTCGGTTTTTATTCCTTTAGGTCGAGTTGGTGTTTTGTTTGGTGTTTATTTAATAACATCGGTATTAGCAGCTTATATTACTAATAAAGCTGCAGTTGCTATCTTGTTTCCGATATCATTAACCATGGCCTTAAATCTTCATTTAAATCCGGAACCTTTTGTTCTGGTTGTTGCATTTGCTGCTGCTGCTAATTTTATGACTCCTATTGGATATCAAACCAACTTAATGGTTTACGGACCAGGAGGATATACATTTAAGGACTTCTTTAAAATTGGTTTCCCTCTCACGATTATTTATATGATTGTTACCGTTACCATACTGTCTTACATTTATTTTTATTAATTGATAACTCCACAATCCAAAGCGATTGTTAAGCATATTTACATATGAATTTTAGTAAAAGAAAAGAGCTTCTTTTAGCCGCAATTTCTGCTTCGTTAAAGGCGGGCAAGGAAATAATCGAAGTATATAATTCTACCGATTTCGAAATCCAAATTAAATCAGATAACAGTCCATTAACCATTGCTGACCAAAGAGCACATAATGCTATTGTTGCCATTTTAGATGATTTGGGAGTGCCTATTTTAAGTGAAGAGGGTGAAAAACTGGATTACGAAACCCGTAAAGATTGGGATTACTGTTGGATTGTTGATCCATTGGATGGAACAAAGGAATTTATCAAACGAAATGATGAGTTTACTGTAAATGTAGCTTTAATAGAAAATGGAAAAGCAGTTGCCGGAGTTATTTATGTTCCAGTATATCAGCAATTGTATTTTTCGGATAAAGAATTAGGTGCCTACTTAATAAATAACACTAAAGATTGGAATGGAACTTTGGATCAATTGGTGTTAGAATCTGAAAAACTTCCGCTTAAACAAAATCGATCAGCCATACGTGTTGTTGGCTCTCGCTCACATATGAGTCAGGAAACAACTGATTTTATTGAGAAGTTAAAACAAGAACATGATGAGGTCGAGTTAATCTCAAAAGGAAGTTCTTTAAAGTTGTGTATGATTGCCGAAGGAGAAGCTGATGTGTACCCAAGATATGCACCAACAATGGAATGGGATATTGCTGCTGGACATGCAATTGTAACTGCTTCTGGAGGAAAAGTTCTACATTTAAATTCAGAGGATGAGATTTCATACAATAAAGAGAATTTGCTAAACCCTTGGTTCATTTGTAAAAGAGACATCTAAACAGTTTAAGATTAATTATTCGAGTCATGAGAAAGTCATTACTATTCATTTTGCTATGCCTTTTTGTAGGCAGTGCAATGGCACAAAATTCAAAGATGCCATTAAAGCATTCTGATTACGACCATTGGAAGAATCTGAAAGATCAAAAAATATCGAATGATGGAGAATGGGTTAGTTATGAGGTTAACCCTCAAAAGGGAGATGGATATTTGTATTTGTATGAAGTAAATACTGGAAAATTAGATTCTATTTCTCGAGGTTATAAGGCTGTGTTTACTCCTAATTCGGAAGTGTTGTGTTTTCAAATTAAAGCTCAGTTTGATACCATTCGAAAGGCTAAATTAGATAATGTTGAAAAAGAGAAACAACCCAAGGATTCTTTGGCAATATGGAATTTAAAGAAAAATTCTATTCAGCATTTTGCAGAATTTAAATCTGTGAAAACACCAAAAGAAAAAGGGGAATGGTTGGCTTTTTTATTGGAGATGCCAAAAGAGATAAAAGATAGTTTGGCAAATGATTCCATTAAAGATAATGGCAAAAAGGAAGAAAAGAAAAAAGGCTCGAAAGAAAAATCTGATGTTAAAAAAGGAGAATTGGTAATTCTAAATTATCTATCTGGAAAAGAGTATAGATATAAGGATGTAGCAGATTATAATTTGTCGGAAAATGGAAATGCAGTTTCTTTTGTGCAAGTTGTAGGAGATAGTATTCAAAATTCAAAGGTAAACTGGTTTTTAGCTAAAAATGAAGAAGTAAAGACCGTTTTCGAAAAAGAAGGATTGGCTATGAAAACCGTATTGGCAAACAATGGCGATCAGATATCGTTTCTTTTTTCTTCGGATACACTAAAGAATAAAACGTTCAATTTGTATTATCAAGATTTGAAGATGGATCAACCAAATATATTAGTTGATACCAATACAATAGAAATTCAGGACAATTGGACAGTTAGTGAAAATAGTGAGATTTATTTCTCAAAGAATGGTGAGAAATTATACTTTGGAGTAGCTCCAAAACCAATTAATGAGCCAAAAGATACTTTACTCGATGAAGAAAAGTATAAGGTTGATGTTTGGAACTGGAAAGATCCCTTATTGCAACCACAACAAAAAGTACAGGCAGAGAAGGAAAAGAAAAGAACTTGGTTAGCGGTATATAATATTGCTGATAACAAGTTGGTTCAGTTAGCGGATAAAGCAATGCCAAATGTGAAGTTGTTTGATCATGGAAATAAACAGCTTGCTCTAGGCTCATCAGGATTACCTTATCAGCAATTAGCATCTTGGGACGATTGGTATTCTGATTATTATTTGCTTGATACCAAATCGGGAAAGAGGGAATTAGTTTTAGAAAAAATGAATTCTAAGGTTAGTGTTTCTCCAGCTCAAAATTACCTATACTGGTACGAATCGCGAGATAGTTTGTGGTACTCTTATCAAATTGACACTAAAAAAATAGTTGCATTAACGGCTAAGATAAAAGCCAATTTTTACAATGAAATTCACGATACGCCAAGTGATCCTAGTCCTTACGGAATTGTTGGTTGGACAAAAGATGATAAAAATGTTATTGTGCAGGATCGTTATGATTTTTGGAAATTAGATCCAAAAGGAGTTAAAGGAGCTGAGAATATTACTAATGGATTTGGGCGTAGAAATCATATTCGCTTCGATTACGAAAAGTTAGATGAAGAAGATTTATTTATTGACTTGAAGGGGACAGTTCTTTTAAGTGCATTTCATGAATTTTCAAAAAAATCAGGATACTATAAGCTAGAGACAGATGATGATCCGCAACAGTTGGTGTTCGAAGATGTTAGCTATCGGAGAACATTGAAAGCAAAGAAGGCAGATAGATTACTATGGACAAAATCAACATTTAAAGATTATCCGAACTTGTGGACAAGTACGCTTGAATTAAAAGAGCAGAAGCAAATTTCTGATGCAAATCCGCAACAGAATAATTATGCTTGGGGCGATGTTGAATTGGTAAAGTGGACTTCTGGAGATGGTGAAGAATTGCAAGGTTTGTTGTACAAGCCTGAGAATTTTAATCCTAATAGAAAATACCCAATGTTGGTTTATTTTTATGAAAGAAGCACCGATCGTATGCATTCTCATCATGTTCCTCAACCAAATTGGTCAATCATTAATCCGAGCTATTGTGTTAGTAACGATTATTTAATTTTCATGCCAGATATTACCTACCATAAGGTCGGTTACCCAGGCGAAAGTGCATACAGTGCTATTGTTACAGGAACGCTTGCTATGGCCGATAGATATTCATTTATTGATAAGAATAAGCTAGGTTTACAAGGGCAAAGTTGGGGCGGCTATCAAATAGCTTATTTGGTTACCAGAACAAACCTTTTTGCATGTGCAATGGCAGGGGCACCTGTTTCGAATATGACTTCGGCCTATGGAGGAATTCGATGGGGATCGGGAATGAGTAGAATGTTTCAGTACGAGCATACACAAAGTCGTATAGGAGGAACGCTTTGGAATAGTACTTTGCAGTATATTGAGAATTCACCGATATTCTTTGCGCCAAAAATAGAAACGCCATTGTTGATGATGCATAATGATCATGACGGAGCAGTGCCTTGGTATCAGGGAATTGAATTGTTTGTTGCGATGCGTCGTTTGCAAAAACCTTGTTGGATGCTTTCTTACAACGATGAAGACCATAATTTGAAAAAACGACCAAACAGAATTGATTTGTCGATTCGTACCATGCAATTTTTTGATTTTTATCTAAAAGGGAAAGCCGCTCCTGTATGGATGGTTGATGGAATTCCAGCAGTTAAGAAAGGCAAGACTGATGCTTATGAATTAACAAAATAAGATAAAATAAATAGAACAATGGAATGCGTCCATATAGGGCGCATTTTTTTTGACTTGCTAGAATAAAAAAACACCTCGATTCAGGAAGGAAAAGAGGTGTTCTTTAGTGTGTTGTGTGTTTGTTGTTGTGTTTGTTTTTGGTTGCGAGCAACCTATATGTTTGTTGTGTTGTTCCGTATTATTTGCTAACAAAGTAACAATCTTTCCATTATATTTCATATGTTTTCATTGTAATTAAGTAATAATTACCGAGATTTGAACTTAAAGAAGTGTTTTTCACTTTTAAAGTTTATGCAAACGTTATAAATGGAGTAATTTTTTCTGATATGGAAAGCTTAGATCAAACCGATAAGACAATTTTAAGGATATTACAGACCGATTCAAAAAAGACGGCTAAAGAAATTGCAAGCATGCTTAGTTTGACGGTTTCTCCAGTTTATGAAAGAATTAGAAGACTGGAAAATCAAGGCTTTATTAAAAAGTATGTGGCAATTCTAGATAAAACAAGAATTGGTAGAACCGTTACCGCCATGTGTCAAGTCTCTATGCGATATCATAATGAGGCTTTTATTGATGAGTTTGTAGAGCAGATTCAAGATTTGAAAGAGGTTCAGGAGTGCTATCATGTTGCTGGCCAGGTTGATTTTATTCTTAAAATTCATGTTCGAAGTTTAGAAGAGTATCATGAATTTGTTCGTTACAAATTATCAAAAATCAAAAACATTGGAGTTTTAAATAGCACTTTCGTGATAAAAGAGATTAAGCAATCATCGGAATATGATATTTAAAAATAATTGCTGATTATAGATTTTGCTTACAAGATGATGAAAGGATATTAAAATTGATAATCTCAATTTTTTTATTCAGTTTTGTTCTGTACCTAAAAACACTTGCTGTGAAATATATCTTAATGATTCCCTTATCCTTTTGTATACTTTATGTTACATCTTGTCATTTTGTATCCAACAAAAATACCGAAAAAACTACCGAGCAAGTTGAGCTTAATAAATCCAATTCAATTCAGTATGATCCTGTTTTGATAAGTGATAGTTTATCTGATAAAGTGAATGAACAATCAGGTTTGGTTTGGTACCAGGATTTGTATTGGGTAAATAACGATAGCGACTGTTCTGCTAGTTTATATGCGTATAATAAAAAGGGAGATATAAAGAAAGAGGTACAGATTTCCAATTTTAAAAATTTAGATTGGGAAGATGTGACTGATGATAAGGACTATATTTACATTGGCGATTTTGGTAATAATTTTGGTGTTCGAAGAAATTTAAGAGTGCTTCGAGTTCGTAAATCAAGTTTTGGTCCTCAGGATGTCTCTTCGGTCGAGGCAGAAGAAATGCCAATTAATTGGGATGATCAAGATGTGTTTGTACCACGAAAGCAAAGTCATGATTACGATTGTGAAGCTTTTGTAGAATATAGCGATTCGTTGTATTTCTTCTCAAAAAATTGGGCAGATTATAAAACAAGAATGTATGTGGCATCGAAAGAATTTAAAAGCCAAAGTTTAAAGGTGAAAGCTGAATTTGATGCAGATTTGTTAATTACAGGTGCAGATATTAGCTCCGATGGAAAGGTATTGGCTTTGGTTGGTTATAAAGATTATCGTAGCTATGTATTGCTATTTTCATCCTATAAAGGAACAGATTTCTTTTTGGGTCAATGTCTGCGTTTAGATTTAAGTTCACTTGGTGGAGCACAAACAGAAGCCATTGTGTTTGGCGATAATGATGCATTGTTCATTTCTACTGAAGAAACGAATAAGACTCATGCGATTTATGAAATAGAGTGGCGAAAGTGGGCCGATAAATTAAAATGATCAAAACAGTATCTATTTTGATCATTTTAATATTCGTTAGTTAATTCATTCTAAAATAGCGATTGCAAGAAGGGTAGTCCACTTGAGTTGTTGTTGTCTCCAAAAAGCTAATAATTGTTTCTGCATCTGTCATAGTCTGTATTTGTGCATTGTCTGGGAAGTAACTATCATGAACAGCAGGTACGTAATCGTTTAGTCCTACGGTAAGAGTCGTTTCGTCTTTTAGTATTTTGTTTTGAAGATCTCTTATTTCAACATCTCTATCAATCTGTTCGATTTTTATTCCGGAATAGTAGAATCCAGATCCAGATCCTCTTAGGAATTTTTTAATTTCAAGAACTGACATCGTATAAATCACGGTACCGTTATTAAAAGGAGTTATTTCATAAATTTCCCTTTTTGTGATATCTCCTTCGTCTAGACTTGAGCGTATACCTCCTGTATTCTGAAAACAAACATCAACATTCATCTGAATTCGCAATGCGTCAGTGTAAAAACAACCAACCGTATTTCCATCATGATATCTGTTGGAATATCCAATTACATCTGTTAAGTATTCCTGATTATTATAATTATCAATCACAGTTTTTAGATCTGAGTCATATTCATTAATATCGTTTAGCTCTATTAATTCATAGGAAATTGATTCAACCTTTTTGTTTGTGACTGTAAGCGAAATTTTACCTAAATAGTTAAGGTTGCTACCAGCCTGAAAAATTGGAATGTCATTTACTTTGGTAGACAATTTTGAATGCGAGTGACCACCTATTATTAAATCAAAATAGGGGAAGTTGTTTGCTAGATTGCTATCTCCATTTTTCCCTAAGTGACTTAGAGCAATGTATAAATCCGATTCTTCCTTTTCTTTCACGTTGGAATAAAGCGAAACGATGTCTTCGGCTTTTTCGAATAGGATGTCTTTAACTCTCCAGGGATGAGTTGAGGGGATAGTGCCATCATCTTTTCCGTTGGTTTCGACTAAGCCAAGTAGGGATATTTTTATGTTTTCTTTTGTTATTGTTTTGTATTCAAATGGTTCTGGGACGCCTGAATTTTGCATATCAACATTTGCACATACCCATGCAAAATCAGATTGCTCCATTCTTTTTTTGAGAAAGTCAGTGCCATAGTCAAATTCATGATTACCTATTACGGCTGCATCAAAACCGATTCTATTCATTAGTTCTATCATTGGATATCCTTTCTCAGGATGATTGTCAACAACAGGATTGCCCGAAAATAGATCCCCTCCTGATACCACAAGTACATTAGTTGATTCTCTTTCTTTATCGATAATGGATTTGATTTTAGAAAAATTATCTATTTGTCCATGAACATCATTAACACTAAAAATTGTAAGGTGTTTGGGATTTAAATCTATTGGTATTTCAGGAGCATTAGGTGTATCGCTGCTTTTTGAGCAGGATGCCAGTATTGAAATGAATAAGAGTAGGTAAAGGAATTTAAGTTTGTTCATGGTGTGATTTGATAAGTTTGATTTTGTGAAATTATCAAAAATCATTCCGTAATCATAATATGTCGATGTAGATTTTAGTTCTTTTTAATCATCTCAATTCTGAGGTAAAGAAT
>JADGFH010000098.1 GCA_016743925.1 Labilibaculum sp. | reverse complement strand
GGTTATGAGAATTTCAGAGATGAGGTGCTTATTTCTTACCCAAGAACAATTGACAATGTAAGAAAAGAAATTGCAGATTATTATGGAATGATCAGTCATATGGACGAACAAATAGGACGTATACTTGAAGCATTAAAGAAGAATAAGCTAGATGAAAATACTATTGTTATTTATGCTTCGGATAATGGATTGGCTATAGGCCATCATGGTTTAATGGGGAAATTTAGTTTTTACGATCATAGTTTAAGAGTTCCGTTGATAATGAGAGGACCATCCATCAAAAAGAATTTTAAGACTGATGTAAGAATCTATTTACATGATCTTTTTCCAACCATTTGTGAGATGACAGGAATGAAAATACCCGAAACTGTGGAATCAAAAAGCTTTGTTTCAGTAGTTGAAGGGAATAATAAAACGATACACAAATACATGTTTGGATCCCTGTCTGATTTGAAGCGCTGTGTGACCACAGAAGACTATAAACTCATTAGACATTACCGATCAGATAATTCTAAAACAGGAACGGACGAATATCTTTTCTTCGATTTAAAGAATGATCCATTGGAAATAGTTAATCAGGTAAACAATCCAAAATTTGTATCAGAAATAAAGAAACTCAAAAAGGTACTAAAGGAAAGATAAGAGAAAGTAAACGACTTTCTTAATTAACAAAATAATCTTATTCAAATGTTAGAGCTAGATATAAGCATGTTTGCTGGTTTGGCTCTGTAACTACATTTTTTTAAAGATCATCAAAAACTTATTTCGGAATCGAATTAGGATATTGGAAATTATTATATAAAATCGAATAAAATGTTAAGAATTAACTATGCTAAATTCACCATTGTCAGCTTTTTGTTGTTGTCTATGGTAGCGTGTACAGGACAAAATGGTGCTAAAATGAAAACTAGTAGTACAATTGAGGTTTCACCAACAGATACTAAGGACTCCATAATTTTGAAAGCAGCTCATGTGGTGCCTACTCCCAATCAGTATGAAGCACTTAAAAATGAGTTTATTGCATTTGTTCATTTTGGACCAAATACCTTCACCAGAAACGAGTGGGGGAATGGAATGGAAGACCCTTCAATTTTTAATCTTCAAAATCTGGATACAGATCAGTGGTGCGAAGCAATGAAAGCGGCTGGAATGAAAACGGTTGTATTCACTGCGAAACATCACGATGGCTTTTGTTTATGGCAATCACGTTATACAAAGCATGGCGTAATGTCGTCTCCATTTGAAAAAGGGAAAGGAGATATATTGAAAAATCTTTCGGTTTCCTGCCATAAGTATGGACTTAAACTGGGAGTATATTTGTCACCAGCAGATTTATACCAAATTGAAAATTCTAAAGGATTATATGGTAACCTGAGTAAGTATACAAAGAGAGTTATTCCTCGCAAGGTTGAAGGACGTCCGTTTGAGAACAAGACAACATTCGAATTTAAAGTAGATGATTACAACGAGTACATGTTGAATCAGTTATTTGAAGTGCTGACAGAGTATGGACCAATTCATGAAGTTTGGTTTGATGGGGCACATCCAAAAAGAAAAGGTGGGCAAAAATACAATTATATCGCTTGGAAAGAGTTGATCCATAAACTTGCACCAGAGGCTGTGACTTTTGGTAAGCAAGACCTTCGCTGGTGTGGGAATGAGTCAGGAGGAACCAGAGATACAGAGTGGAATGTCGTTCCATTTGCCACAGATCCTAGCTTAATGGATCGTTTCCCAGACATTACCAATGAAGATATTGGTAGCAGAAAACAACTTTATAAAGCGAAGTTTTTGCATTTCCAGCCGGCTGAAACAAATACTTCTATTAGAGAAGGCTGGTTTTATAGGGATGACACGGAGCAAAAAGTACGAAATGCAGACGATGTTTTTGATATCTACGAAAGATCTGTTGGAGGTAACTCAATATTCTTACTGAATATACCACCCAACCGAGAAGGACGATTTTCTGACGAAGATGTGGCTGTGCTGAAAGAAACAGGTAAAAGAATAAAACAAACTTATAGCACAAATCTATTTGATGGTGCTAAAGGTGCTGAAAATGTACTTGACAATGATGACTTAAGTTACGAATTACTTCCAGAATCAAAGCAAGAGCTTGAAATTAGCACTCCAAAGGCTGTTACGATCAACCGTATTGTTGTTCAGGAAGCTATTACTACACATGGTGAAAGGATAGAGAAACTTGCAATAGATGCGTGGATCAATGATGCTTGGACCGAAATAGCAAATTGTACAAACGTTGGTTACAAGCGTATTTTGAGGTTTCCAGCAATGACAAGTAAAAAGTTTAGGTTAAGAGTCCTTGAGAGTCGTGCAATTCCTGCAATATCAAATGTGGCTGCATTTTACTATGAAAGTAGACCACCGCAGCTTGCAATAAGTAGAGGTAAAGATGGTATGGTAAGTATTGGCACTAAAAAGCACAACTTTGGATGGAAGCCTCACGGAGAGAATGCAGAAGGCAACCTGAGTGCAGGAATGACCATTCGTTATACCTTGGATGGCAGTGAGCCTTTGAAGACATCTAAATTGTACAAAGATCCTTTTTCTCTATCAAGCGGAGAAGTTAACGCAAGAGCATTCTTGAAAAAAGAGGATGGAAGTGTTGAAGTAGTTGAATTTGGAATACTTAAAAACAAGTGGAAAGTAATTGGTGAATCTGGATCAATAAAGAAACATGCAAGTTCATTTGCATTTGATGAGGATGTTAAGACCTATTGGCAATCGAATAAGAATAAGGCAAATAAGCACTATTTGGCAATTGATTTAGGAGCAAAATTCGAGCTTAAAGGGTTTATTTATTCTCCTCAAACTGATCACGCTGAAGGAATGATACAGAAGGGACAAGTATTGATTAGCTCAGATGGCAAGAGATGGAAAGTTTATGAAGACTTCATTTTTGGAAATTTAATTAACGATCCAACAAGTCGCAAACATAACTTTAAAAAATCATTAACTACTCGATACATTAAGATCCAATCAGTAGAAATAGCGAATAATGGCAACACAGCTGCGATAGCAGAGTTTGATTTGCTTCCAGTAAAGTAGCTCATGTTTTATCTAATAATTTAATGTGTCAGGAACATCATGTAAATGTGTTCTTGGCACAAAAATAAATTGAGATGCTTGAATAAAAGTTAATCATAATCAAATGAGTTCCCTATCTGCAAGTAATTTGTGGGTAAGGAATTTAAAGAGAGTATACTAGTAAGCAAGAGTTGTTGCATGTCTATGTAGTGTTTTAGAGAAAAATAAAAATATGTATCGAATGAATATTGTTAAAAAGTTGAGCTTGGGTTTATTGTCGCTAATTCTTTTTGCAGGAATTGGTACTGCAAAAGAGAAAAGCCAAAAACCTAACATTGTCCTTTTTATGGTGGACGATATGGGATGGCAGGACACATCTGTTCCATTCTGGGATAAGAAAACCTATTTCAATGAACGTTACCATACACCGAATATGGAACGTTTGGCCGATCAAGGTATGAAGTTCACTCAGGCTTATGCATGCGCTGTATGCTCGCCAACACGAGTTAGTTTGATGACAGGAATGAATGCTGCTCATCATCGTGTTACTAACTGGACATTGAAAAAAGATGCAATGATGGTGAATCCGCCAAAAGGTTTGACCATTCCAAGGTGGAATATGAATGGAATAGGTGTAGATAAAAAATTGAATAATGCTATCTATACTCCTCAGCCATTAGTCAAAGTTCTTCAAGCAAACGGATACACAACTATTCATTGTGGCAAAGCGCACTTTGGTGCTATTGGTACAAAAGCCTCTGATCCAACTAATATAGGATTTACAGTTAATATCGCTGGACATGCAGGGGGAGGACCAGCAAGTTATTATGGCAAGGATAATTTTGCAAAATCTACGCCTTCAATCTGGGATGTTCCTGGTTTGGAAGAGTTTCATGGGAAAGATATTTTTCTAACAGAAGCACTTACACAAAAAGCCCTAAAGTCAGTTGATAAGTCAGTGAAGGAAAGGAAACCATTCTTTTTATATATGGCTCATTATGCCGTTCATGCACCAATAATGGGAGATAAACGATACGAGCAAAAGTATTTGGATGCAGGTTTAGATCCTATAGAAGCGAAATATGCAAGCCTAATTGAAGGTATGGATAAAAGTTTGGGAGATATTATGGACTACCTTGATGATAAAGGCCTGTCAGACAATACGATCGTCCTTTTTATGTCAGATAATGGAGGATTAAGTGTTCATGCAAGAGGGGGCAAAAGAAACTCACACAACTATCCATTATCGAGTGGAAAAGGTTCCATATATGAAGGTGGAATTCGCGAACCGATGATTGTAAAATGGCCTGGAGTTGTAAAGTCTGATACAAAATGTGATGATTATCTCATTATTGAAGATTTTTATCCTACGATTTTAGAAATGGCAGGAGTAAAACAATTCAAGGGAGAATGTCAACCGATAGATGGTAAGAGTTTCACGTACAAACTAAAAGGAAAGAAAAACAGAGATGAAAATCGTCCATTATATTGGCATTACCCAAATAATTGGGGACCACATGGACCCGGAATAGGGACCTATAGTGCTATCAGAAAAGAAGATTGGAAATTAATCTATTACTACACAAACAAAAGTTTAGAACTTTTTAATATCAAGAATGATATCTCAGAAAAGAATAACCTTATTAATACTGAACCAAAGAAAGCTAAAGAATTAGCCAAAGCGTTAAGTGATTATTTAAGAGAAGTGAAGGCTCAGCGTCCTACCAGCAATGCAACTAAACAATTTGTTCCTTATCCGGATGAGAGTTTAGCTAGTTTTATAATACCATAATTAAGGTATCAAAGATCCAAAACAAAGAATAAAATTATTGTGCAAATATGAGGATTCAAATTTGCAAACTGTCATGGTATGAGCAATGCTTTATTGTTTTTTACAATAAAGCGAAGATTATTATATTTCTGTTGCTATTGGCATAAGACAAGTGTTTTTTATAACATATAATACCCAAAAATGAAACGAGCAATACTTCTATTAATAATATTTCTGCCGACTTTGGTACTCGCAAAAATATGGACACCATCTGTCATTTCAGATAACATGGTTCTACAACAAATGGATACAGTTTCTATTTGGGGATGGACAACGCAAACAAAAGAGAAAATAACGGTTACTGGAAGTTGGAATAATGTGTCGGTTTCGACTAAGGCCTATCATGGGAAATGGACGGCTAGGATTGTAACTCCAAAAGCAGGTGGTGGTCCGTATTCAATAAGCATTAAAGGACATGAGGAGGTGACCATTTCAAATGTTTTGTTTGGGGAAGTCTGGTTGGCATCAGGACAGTCAAACATGGAGTGGAACGCGAAACTTGGTTTTAACAACTCAAAAGAGGAAGTGGCGAAAGCTAACTACCCAAATATTCGTTTATTTCATGTACCAAAGCATCAGGCAGAAGCACCACAACAAGATACTCCTGGCGAGTGGCTTGAATGTACACCTGAGAGCATGGAAGCATTTAGCGCAACAGCTTATCTCTTTGCCAAAAATCTTCACAATGATTTAAAGGTTCCAATTGGAATAATCAATTCTAGTTGGGGTGGAACGCCTGCCGAAGTATGGGTTGAAGAAGATGTTGTTTATAGTGACTCCGAACTTGTAGCAGCACAGGGAAAGCTACCTGAAAACGAATGGCATTCATTTAAAGCGGGTAAAATGTGCAATGGAATGATTGCGCCACTAATCCCATATACAATCGCTGGAACAATCTGGTATCAGGGAGAGAGCAATCGTTTTGCACCGCACAGTTACACCAAATTATTTTCGGCACTGATTAATAACTGGCGTCAACGATGGGGCTACGAATTCCCGTTTTACTATGTTCAAATTGCGCCCTTTAATTACAAGGAAAAGGACGCTGGAGTGCTTATTCGTGAAGCTCAAATGAAAGCCATGAATGTGCCTAAAACTGGAATGGTTGTGACGAGTGACATAGGAAATATTAATAATATCCATCCTGGGAATAAGCAGGATGTTGGGAAGCGCTTAGCAAACTGGGCATTGGCAAAAACTTATAACAAACAAAGAGTTTCTTATTGTGGTCCAATTTATCGTGAGATGGAGATAAAAAAGAACCGCGTTATTGTCCATTTTAATTATGCAGACAAGGGCTTGTTGGTAAAAGGAAAAGAATTAACCCACTTTGAAATAGCAGGGGAAGATCAAAGGTTTATACCAGCTAAAGCAAAAATAGAAGGAAGCACCGTAAAAGTGTGGAGCAAGAAAGTAAAAGATCCAGTGGCTGTTCGCTTTGCATGGGATAATGTTGCCGAACCTAATTTGTTTAACAAAGAGGGCTTACCAGCTTCAGCATTCCGAACTAATAATTGGTAAATTCAAATTATTAAATAATTATGAAAAAAAATATTTTAATGTTTTTGTTGCTATGTCTTAGTATGGTGGCAAATGCTCAAATAGGATCAGACAATTTATCATTTAAGAATCGTTTTGAGAGGATTACTGATGATAACATTTTTAAAACGGATGGTTACTATAATTGGGGGGCATCTATTATAAAAGGAGATGACGGTAAATATCACTTGTTTTATTCACGTTGGCAGAATAGCTTCCATGCTTGGTTAACTCACTCTGAGATTGCTCATGCTGTGTCAGACAGTCCATCGGGTCCATGGAAGTATAAAGAAACCGTTTTAAAAGGAAGGGGTAAAGGGCATTGGGATGCCATCACAGCTCATAATCCTAAAATCAAGAAGTTTGGTGATAATTACTATCTCTATTATATCTCAACTAACTTAGGAGAAGTTGAGTATGATAATCAGTTATTGTTAGAAGTTGAAAATACTGGATATTCTCATCCAAAGTGGAAGTCCTTAAGAGAGCATCAACGTACTGGAGTGGCGGTAGCCAAATCCATTAATGGTCCATGGAAAAGATTAAAAGCACCAATTATTGAACCGTCAGGTCCAATCAATATATTAACAGTTAATCCAGCGATTGATAAAGGTGCGGATGGTAAGTACTATTTAATAGTGAAAGGTGATAAACTAGGTGATAAAGATCGTAATCAGGCCATTGCTGTTTCAAAAAAGCCAACTGGTCCGTTTGTAATGCAGTCAAAGCCGGTTATAGATTATTTAGATACGGAGGACATGTCTCTGTGGTTTGACGGAAAAAGAGAACGCTTTTATGGTATTTTTCATGCCCACAAATATTTTGGATTAATCACGTCAGAAGACGGATTAAATTGGAAGAAGGCGAATAACTATGAAGTGTATTCAAAAAAAGTACCAATGGCTAATGGCAATGTTATTTTACCAGATAGGATGGAGCGTCCATTTGTTTATGTTGAAGATGATGAGCCAAAGACATTATGTATGGCTGTAAAAAAAGGAAATGAGGCTTACATCGTTTTTGTACCCATTAAAAGCAGTATCAATAAGGCACAAGATAAAACGAAGAAAGAATGGGATGTTAAAGTTGGTGAAGATACTTCTTCAAAACTTTGGGAGAAAATTGATGCTCAGCCAATACCATCATGGTATAAAGATGCAAAATTCGGAATTTTTATTCACTGGGGGCCTTACGCTGTTCCTTCATGGTCGCCAAAAGGAACTTATACTGAATGGTACCAGCAATGGTTGCAATCAAAAAGGATCTTTGGAAATAATAAGCCTGACAATAAAGCCATTCCAAGTTTTCAAGACAAAACCTATGGAAAAGAGTCAAGCTATTATGACTTTGGTAAAATGTTTAAAGCAGAATTATACAATCCTACTGAATGGTCAGATTTGTTTAAAAGAGCAGGAGCAAAATATGTTGTATTAACTTCGAAACATCACGACGGATTTACGCTTTGGCCTAATAAGCAAGCACAGAATGCGCGTCATTTTAAGTGGAATGCTGCTGAGGTAGGTGCTAAAAGAGATTTGGTTGGTCCCTATGTAGATGCAATGCGTGAAGCTGGCCTAAAGGCTGGATTATATTATAGCTTATACGAATGGTATCATCCTTGGTATAACATGAAGAGCGACAAATTTATTATTGATCATTACCATCCACAATTTAAAGAATTGGTTACTAAATATAAGCCAGATCTTTTGTTTGCCGATGGCGAATGGGAAATGAAAGACGATTACTGGAAAAGTGGAGAGTTGCTAACTTGGTTGTTTGAAGAATCGGTCTGCAAAGATAAAGAGGTATTAATCAATGATCGTTGGTTTAAAGGATGTAGACATAAACATGGCGGCTATTATACGACAGAGTACGAAACAGATGGAATGGAAGGTGATCATCCTTGGGAAGAAAATAGAGGGATGGGATTCTCCTTTGGATATAACCGAGATGAAAATATTGAAGACTATACGAAGCCGCAATCACTTGTTTTAATGCTTTGTGATTTAGTTAGTATGGGAGGAAACCTTCTATTGAATGTAGGACCTTCAGCGGATGGGAAAATCCCGGTAATCATGCAAGAGCGTTTATTGCAAATAGGATCTTGGCTTGATGTTAATGGTGAAGCCATTTATGGTACTACCAAGTGGAAGAAACACTGCCAGTGGACCAAAGGAGATAGAGACTACAATCCTAAAAAAGGGAAGGCATACGTTGGTGGAAACTATATATTGAAACAAACAATTGATCAGGATCCGGGGATGGCACTTAAAGAAATGTTTTTTACCTCAAAGGGGGATGTGGTCTATGCAATACTACCTAAATGGCACAAGACAATTACCATTAAGGATATCAATCCAGCTTTTGGAGCAAAAGTTACGCTCTTAGGTATAAAGGGAAACTTGTTTTACAAGAAGAAGGAAAATGATATTATTGTGACAATGCCTGAGTTTGATCCAAACTGGAAACTTCCAAACTATGCATATACTCTAAAAATATCAAAAGTTAAATAAGTCCTATTATAGGGTTGGAAGCACAATGAAAATATCATAATTCCAGAAACTAAAAATGGACTAACCTTTTCGGACTAAATATTGAATCTTTATGATCATTTTTTGCATGGCTCTGACAAGACTCAATAAAAATCATTAACATGAGAAAAATAGTTATTATTAGCTTGCTATTTGCTTTATTCTGCACAGCTTGTCAACAAAAAACAGTTAATATTTACGTATCGGCCAGTGGAGACAATACTTCGGTTGGAGATGCAACGAATCCATTAAAAAGTATTGAAAAAGCACTTGAGCTATCAGCTCTTAATGCTGGAAAGAAATCCATCACTATTTGGGTCGAAGATGGATTGTATTACTTGCCTCAAACCCTAGTGCTGCAAGCTCAAAACTCAGGAAGTGAAAAATACCCTATCCAAATTAAAGCAATTAACGAGGGGAAAGCCATATTGAGTGGTGGACAAAAACTTGAATTGAGTTGGGAAGAACATAAAGATGGCATCTTTAAAGCTAAGGTGTCACAAGACGTAATCATAGATCAGCTATATGTGAATGGACAACGTCAAAGAATGGCTCGCTTTCCAAATGCAGTTGATGGTAAAAGTGTATTTGATACTTGGGATTTACTCCATACGCGCAAACCTGATTTCGCTAACGACCCATTGAATGCCGATAGAATAGCAACATGGAAAAATCCAGATGGAGCTTTTATTCATGCAATGCATACCTCGCTTTGGGGTGATATGCATTGGTTAGTGAAAGGAAAAAAGGAAGACGGCTCACTAGAGTTAGAAGGAGGTTGGCAAAATAACCGTCCTTCCCCTATGCATCCGCGTTATCGAATGGCAGAGAATGTATTTGAAGAACTTGATGTGCCAGGTGAATGGTTTTATAATAAGAATGAACAAACCTTATATTATTTTCCTACCTCAGCTCAGGACATAAGCAAAACCGAAATTGAGATCGTTAAATTAAAACACCTTGTTGAATTGAATGGAAGCAAAGAAAACCCTATCAAAAATATAAACTTTGATGGTTTTGTTTTCCGTCATGCAGCACGAAGTTTTATGGAGAATAAAGAACAATTACTGCGCAGTGATTGGACAACTTACCGTGGAGGAGCCTTCGTATTTAATGGTGCTGAAGACTGTAGTATCACTAACTGTGAGTTCGACCAAGTAGGTGGCAATAGTATCTTTGTTAATAACTACAACCGTCGCATTACCATTAAGGGGTGTTTCATACATCATTCAGGTGCTAATGGTATTGCCTTTGTCGGAGATCCGAAAATGGTGCGTAGCCCATTGTTTCGTTATGGGAAGCAGGATTTTAAAAATATGGACAGAACTCCTGGGCCTAAAGGGGATATCTATCCTGCCGATTGCTTAGTAGAGGATTGTTTAATAACAATGACTGGCCGTGATGAGAAACAAACCGCTCCTGTTCAAATTTCCATGTCATACAAAATAAGAGTGAATCATTGTTCTATTTATGATGTACCTCGCTCCGGTATCAACATTAGTGAAGGCACGTTTGGAGGTCATATTATTGAAAATTGCGATATTTTCAATACCGTATTAGAAACGGGCGACCATGGTAGCTTTAACTCTTGGGGGCGTGACCGTTTTTGGACACCAGATATTACGAAAACTGATGTGGAAGTAAAAAAGACTCCAGATTTACCAAAATATGATATGCTTGATAAAAATATCATTAGAAATAGTCGCTGGCGTTGTGACCATGGATGGGATATAGACCTTGATGATGGATCAACTTGGTACGAGATATATAATAATGTACTGTTGAATGGTGGATTAAAATTACGAGAAGGTTATTTCCGTACTGTAACAAATAACGTAATCATCAATAATAGTTTTCACCCACACGTTTGGTATCCAGAAAGTGGAGACATTTTTAAGCACAATATTGTTTTTGGTGCTTATCGCCCAGCATCTATGAACAGAGCTTTATCTGCAGCTGATAAATGGGGAAAAGAGCTAGATTTTAACTTATTTACAACTAACGAAAATGATTGTTTAAAATTTGCTGCCCATGATTGTGACGCAAATTCTATAGTTGGTAAGCCTCAGTTTGTTAATACTCTACAGATGAACTACAATGTGAAGGGTGGTTCTCTAGCTATGCAACTTGGGTTTAAAAATTTTCCTATGACTGAGTTTGGAGTCACTTCAGAAAAACTAAAAAGAATAGCTAAAACACCAGAGATTCCAATATTGAAAATTTCAGCTAATTCATCGTCTGAAAGGATACGTGAATTCGAAGGTGCCAAATTAAAGAATATTGAAACATTGGGAGAACAATCTGCTGCGGGATTACCATCTATTGCTGGGGTTGCATTACTCGAGGTTTCTGCCAACTCACTTTGGGCAAAACAAGGTTTTAAAAAAGGAGACGTAATTCTGAAATGTGGATCACTACAAATCAACAAATATAATCAACTTAAACACGCTATTGATTCAGAGGAATCTAAGACGCTAAAACTTACTGTCATGCGCAATCAGAAAAGAAAGCAACTAATATTTAAATACATTTTATAATAAGACAATTAGTTTATATATAAGTAAGAAGCAAACTGAGCGTGCAGTCCTTTTAAATGCCCAATGTATCTTACATTAATCGTCAAACCTTATAGGCCAAGCTTTCAGCTTGGCTTTTTTTATTATATCCTGACAGCGTCGAAGACCTGTAAGCGTTTGAACTATTTCTTTATTTAATTTTTTGTTAGGCAATTATTGTTTAGTAAATTCATATGCTAAATATAAGAAGTGTACATTACTGCCTTATTTGGGGCGATAAATAGATTTTTACTATCAAACGAAATAAATCCCATAGGACTTATTTAGAAGTTACCACACATTAGAAAAAAAACCAAATGAATAGAATAATAGTGATAATGATTTTAGTAAGCTGCATTACTAGTTGCTCTAATAACAAAATTGAAAAAAAAGGCTTTCAAGTAAGTGAAATTTCGGAAGATGAAAGTGGTCAAAAAATTGTTGGACTGAATATTGATTCTCTAATATTAGAAACAAGACCAAGAAATGTATTGTTGACTAACAATTCGGAGCATAGGTTAACTCCGATTTATAAAGTTAATTACGACAAAAAAACAAAAAAATCCTTTACTGGTTCAAACTCTTATCATATGAATTGGGAAGATAATTATGGAATTGGAAATAATTGGAATCATAACTTTATGCCCGGATTTGAGGCAATTTATGG
>JADGFH010000866.1 GCA_016743925.1 Labilibaculum sp. | reverse complement strand
CCTCCTGACTTGTAGATTTATCCGCTAATTTAAAATAACTTGTAGCCTGAGATTTATTTAGATTTTTAATAGTTGATTCAAAGCTAGTTATTTTTTCATTTAGTGGTTTTGCAGAGATAACTTTCTCTGTCATCAATGCAACACATTGTAATATTTCTAAATAAAAGGGAGGGAAATTAAGGTAACCGTCTATTGCTTCTCTATCAATTCCTTCTTCTTGCTTCCCAAAATAATAAGCACAAAATGAGCAAAGATACAATGAGTCGTATTCCTTAAAATAACCGACTAGATTTGCATATTCTTTTTCATATTCTTCCTTTGATTTATTGCCAATTTCAATAATTATTTCTAATCGCTTTTCAAAGGGGATATCTTCAGGGAAAGGGTTTTCAAATCGTACGAATTCCTGTTTTACAGCTTCATATGGTTTGTAAACCTTCTTTTTAATCTGCGTACTTTTCTTCTTTTTTTTCCTTTTTCTACTAACAGGCATTTTCAAAATTATTAATGGTTCGGTAGTTTACTAACGGTCTTACTAAGTTGTGTGGGCGATTTCAAAGAGTTGTCTCATCATGTTACTATGGGACAAGCCGATTAATTTTTCAAATTTAGCTTCTGTTAATACCTTATAGTTTTTCATCAACCAACGCTAAATACCGAAAATCTTCCTTTTTGAGGATTTCATTTTGTTGGTGCGAGGTGACAACTGAGTATGCTGTTGATACAAGAGATGGAAGTAACCATAAAAGTTTCTCTTCGGGTGTATTAGCAATTATTATTCCCGAGGCAGAAACAGTACAAATTGTACCATATACAATTTTTCCAAAACTTGGTTTCTTCATTTGACCAGCCAAAAATTCTTTTCTGTCTTTAATTTCTTCGATTCTTATTTTATATAAATCTTCGAAATCTTCGGTGCTGTTTTTGTACTTATTTAATTCAATAATTAATGATTCGACTTTTCTTCTGAAACTTCTTAACTCCAATTGGTATCTTCCTTTAAAATTTTCAAGTTTTCCAATGTTTAATTCTGATGGCAACGGCAAAACATCTTGCAAAATCTTGTTTCTTAATTCGAGTTTTTCTGTATCTCTTTTGTTTATAGATTTAAATCTTGTCTCTTCTTTAACATTATCTGTAATGGGTAATCTATTATCTCTAACTGAAATAATAGTTGCTAAATATGTCATGAGCATAAATGCTGTATTAGTTTCTACATCATACCATGCCCATTCTTGACTTTGTTTTGCTAACCCTATTTCTTGAAGGGCATTCATTAATCCATTATCGAATTTTTCAACGTGTATTCTGGAATAGTTCCCCTTTTTAAAATTTGTCCGCTTTATATTTATACGTCTTTTGGGAGATAATAATTCATTTAAAAAACCATCCTTGAAGTCTCTAAGGTCGTGCGTAAAATCCATTGGATTAATTTGATTAACTAGATTCGCTTGAATTAAATCAAGCATCTGTTTTGTATGTTGTTCGGGATTGTATAAATAATCATTTGGCACAATAACTCCTAAGTTATCATAGTAAAGAAGTGCTCGAAAAGTCCATAAATTTTTAGGAAGACTTATATGTGGATAATATAAAATGTTGTCATTCATGTCTTTTTCTATTTGTAGCTATGGTTCTTACTGGATTTTATTATTTGAGCTAAGCTTTCAAACAGCTCATCAGTGCCCATAAAAATTAGTTTTGTTACACACATGCGTTCTCAAGGATTTTTATGAGTCTATTATAATTTTCGGTAAATTCATTTTGCTTGCCATAAGTATTCATTTTTTCAATAATTTCTTTTGGTTTTGCCGATTTCATATAATATTCTTTGCATAGTTTAGAAAAACTAAAATTAGAGATTAAAGATCCTTTTACATTGATATGTATTCCTCTGTCTTTTTGGGAAAGTAGTCCTACTTTGTAAATCATGCCATCGTTTGTTATAGAGTAATAAACTTCTTGGATTTTTAGGGCGGAATTTATTTTTGCAATTCTTGATTCAAATGATTCTACTTTTCGTTCTCTTTTCCTTTGTATTTTAGTTACAACATTCAATCCAATATCGACAAATCTAATTTTTTCCTTTGATGATTCGTAAAGAGAAAAAAGCTGAAAGTCTGATAAGTTTATTAAGTCTTCATTTGGGTAAATAACCAATTCTCTAACACAACCAATGATTATAGCCTTTTGCATTGGTTTCAAAACAATGTATGACAAACTAATTCTTCTTAAAATTTCATTTAATTCTGAAATATGCTCTTTATAAGATTCAATGTTCTTCTGAGAAGTATTTAATCTGAATTCTATTGATTTTTTAATTAATTCTATTTCCTTATTGCTAAATTCTATAATTCTCATTCTGTTATGCTTTTGTTACAGGGAGTTTTTATATTTTTTCATATAATTTTTGATTTCCTTTAAATCAGAAAAATTAAGATCAAACCATTCGCCTCTTTTTCTTTTGTCTTCATACATCTTATGAAGAGCCCTTTCCTCTGAAACAGGAGCAATCCAAGTAGTAATTAAATCCCAATTAGGAGACACTCCTTGTAGTGTCTTTTCTCTTGTCTTGGGATAAAAAC
>JADGFH010000865.1 GCA_016743925.1 Labilibaculum sp. | reverse complement strand
GTAGGAATGACATGATTATAAAAGGTACCGTATAATTCGTTTTTGAACTCCCCATAATAATTGTATAAATATTTATGAAATAATACAAAAGCAGTTGGGCAAAATAATTTACCCAACAACTCTATTTATTTTATTATAATTCTACTTTTACTGATCCTTCAGCTCTAATGAAAAGCTTATGACAGTTGCCTTCTCCAAATACTGATTCTAGAGTTGAGATGTACTCTTCTAAGGTATCGTTAGGAACGAAAGCCTGAATGGTTCCAGCAAATCCGCCACCGTGTACTCTCCATGCACCTTTGCCTTTCAATACTTGCTCACTTAAAGCCAATCCCAAAGCAACACTCTGGTGTTCCGACTGTCCGCCAACAAAAATATTTTGGTTGTACATGTATGAGCTAAATCCTGATTCGATTACAAGACCTAAGAATTTTTGGAATTCGTTAGCTTCTAAAGCAGCAACTTGATCAACTACACGAGCGTTATCACCTTGAAAGTGAATAGAGCGTAGAATCGCACGATCGCCAACTTTTTCACGAATGCTTGGTATTCCTTTTACAACATCTTCCATAGAAAGAGGACGAAGAACTTCTTGTCCTAATTCTTTAGCTACAGCTTTCATTTCTCCTGGAAGAGAATTGTATTCTGCATCTAATCCACCATGACTACCACCAGTGTTTGTAATTACCAATGAATATCCTGTTTTTGCAAAATCAAAATCCAAAGCTTTTACAATAGGATTAGCTGGATTTTCGAAATCGATGGTAATAAAACCACCTACTGCACAAGCAGTTTGATCCATTAATCCACAAAACTTTTTACAAGCATGCTCAGCTTTCTGACCAATTTTTGCATTGTCTACTGGATCTAATTTTCCAGCGTTAAATAAATGGCTAAAAATAGCACCGATCAATACTTCGAAAGAAGCCGATGAACTTAATCCTGATCCTTCTGGAACAGCACCATCAATAATAGCATCAAAACCTGATACTTCAAGTCCTAATTCTTTAATACCTGCAGCAATTGAACGAACTAAATTGGTTGGCGTTACTTTGAACTCAGTAACCTCAAGGTTCGATAAATCAACCTCGAATGGAGGGAAACCAACTGAATTAATGCGAACTACATTTGTTCCATTAGGTGCAGCAACAGCAATGTTATCCAAATTTACAGCTCCGGCCAATACTCTTCCTAACTGATGATCTGTATGATTACCACCTACTTCTGTACGACCAGGAGAACTAAACAAAGTTGCATCATCTTTACCAAAAGCAGTCTGAAAATCCGCTATTTGCTTAGCGTAACGATCAGCTTGAAATTTTAGTACAGCAGCATCATTACCATATAAAGCATTAAACGCTTTATTATCGCCACCATTAAGTTTCTCAATTATTGCATTTATTTTCATCGTAATATATTTTAATAAATTGTTGTACCTATTTTTTAATTGATGCTCTGTAATTATTTTCCCAATCCCATGCAGATTTGGTCATTTCATCAAGTGTTTTTTCCGCTTTCCAACCTAAAATTGTATTTCCAATGGTTGTATCTGCCCAAATTTTAACAATATCACCAGCTCGACGTGGAGCAACAACATAGTTCAATTTTTTACCTGATGTTTTTTCGAAAGATTTAATCAATTCAAATACCGAAAAACCGTTACCTGTACCAATGTTAAACATTTCGTAAGCAGTATCATTTTTACCATCAATCATACGCTCGATAGCAATAATGTGTGCTTTCGCTAAATCAACAACATGAATATAATCGCGAATACAAGATCCATCAGGCGTATCGTAATCGTCGCCAAATACACTTAATTGATCGCGTAAACCGTAAGCTGTTTGAGTTACAAAAGGCATTAAGTTAGCTGGAACACCAATTGGCAATTCCCCAATAAGTCCTGAATGATGAGCTCCGGTAGGATTAAAATAACGCAATGCAATTCCTTTGATATTCGCTCCCGAAGCAATGGTATCTTTCAAAATACTCTCGTTCACCTGCTTGGTATATCCATAAGGAGATTCTGCAGGTTTAATCGGAGCATTTTCTGTTACTGGCAACTCATCTGGTTGTCCATAAACCGTACAAGATGATGAGAACACAAAATTTTCGATTTCATATTTCTTCATTCCCTCCAATAAATTTAGCATGGTAACTAAATTATTGCGGTAATAATGCAATGGAATGGTAACTGATTCTCCAACCGCTTTTGCTGCTGCAAAATGAATAATTCCCTGTAAATCATTATTATCAGCAAAAAATGCATCTAATTTTGTTTGATCAAGAAGATCCATTTCATAGAACTTCGGGCGAGTTCCCGTAATTTTTTTGATACTATCAACAACTCTCACATCAGAGTTGGATAAGTTGTCGATAATAACAACTTCGTATCCCTTATTTATTAACTCAACTGTTGTGTGAGAACCAATGTATCCAGTTCCACCTGTCACTAAAATCTTTCCCTTCATAATCTATTTTTGTTTATAGTGTTGCAAAGGCAAATCTCTTAATCTTTTAGCTGCGCCTTCTGCAGTAATATCTCTTTGTGGTGTACCCAACATTTCATATCCAACCATAAATTT
>JADGFH010000864.1 GCA_016743925.1 Labilibaculum sp. | reverse complement strand
CTGTTGAAGTCACAGAAACAGAATCGCTAAAAGCTTTGTTCACATCCGATCCCATATTGGCTACATAAGCTTTATAACGACCTTTTAAAGCGGTAAATGCTTCTTCGTCGAAGCGTGGTGCAGCAAAATACATGTGAGTCAATTGCAATAATGTTTCAAAATCTTTAACAGATGAATTTCCATTTAATCCTTCCGATAATTGTCCGATATAAGGAGATACGCGAACTTCTTTCCCCGTTAATAATTTTCGCAGGCTTATTTGATCGAAATTGCCCAATCCAAAATTAGCAATAAATCCACCAGTCATTTGAGCTGATGCAAGATCTTCAACACTGTATAAAGAATTTCCACCTTTACTAAAGGCTTTCAATCGAATTTCATTCTCTTTAAAATCTGTTTTTTTAATAACTACAGTTGCACCATTTGCGAGTGTCCATTCGGTAGCTCCAAAATCTTTCAGTTCTAATTCCTTCTTAACAACTCCCGCTTTTGGAAGCTCAGCAATTAAAGGTTCAGTAATGACCTTATCTTCATACGCTTTTAAATCTGCATTTCTTACTTTCTCAACTACTGCAAGCAATTGCGCTTCTGTTGGCAATTCAACACCTTCCTTTTCAGGAGCAGTAAAAGTGACAATTACATTTTCTTTTGTCATCCATTCTTTAGAAATTGCGTTAACCTCTTCGGCGTCGATACCTGGCAATAAATTTTTCATCTCTTCAAACTCGAACTCAATACCGGGAACAGGCTCATTCGTAAGGTAATTTTTCTTGTATCCTTGTACCAACCTGTCGTTGTGCTGCTTGTCGCGATCTTTATATTGCTTTTCGATCCTACTTAGCATAGCTATTTTTGCTCTCTCTAATTCAGTAGCAACAACACCATATCTATTAGCTCTTTCAATTTCATTTAAAAATGTTTCAACACCACCGAGTAGATTTTCTTCTTTAAGCGTTACACTATTGTGGAAAACATCCAATTTTCTAGCTCTGTTGTAGTAAGCACCCCAACCATTAATAAATGGAGCATCACCTTTCTGTAGCAATTCATTCAAGCGATTACCTAGTATGCTAGAATGAAGATTTGAAATTATAGAATTGCGATAGTATTTCATATTCTTATCTGCAAAAGCAGCAGCTTTGTGCTTGTAAAGAATATCGAATTTGTAATTACTTACTTCTGGGTCAGTGATAATTCCAACTACAGGTTCTTTATTACCTGGCACATCATAATATACTCTCTCCTTAGGATCTTCAACTGAAGGAATATGTGCAAACATTTCCTTTATTTTCATTTCAAATTTTTCTGCATCAATATCGCCAACAACAACAATTGCCTGTAAATCGGTACGATACCAGTCATGATAAAAATCTTTAATTACCTGATGATCAAAATTATCAATAACATCTAAACTACCAATAACATCGCGTTTTGCATATTTAGATCCTTTATAGATCAGCTTGCTTTGCTCTAAATAAGCACGCATACCACCAGATCTTCTGGTTCTCCACTCTTCGTGAATAACACCGCGCTCACTATCAATCTCATCACCTTCCAAACTTAAATAATTAGACCAATCATGCAGCACCAATAAGGCAGAATCCAACAAATTTTCATTACTAGTTGGCACATTACTCAAATTATAAACCGTTTCATCAACATTGGTATAAGCATTGATATTACGACCAAATGCAACACCATATTTCTCTAAATAATTTAAAACTCCCTTACCTGGAAAATTTTTAGTTCCATTAAATGCCATGTGCTCTAAAAAATGTGCTAAGCCATTTTGATCATCATTTTCTAAAATAGCACCTACATTTTGTACAATGTAAAAACTAGCTCGTTCTTTAGGTTCTTCGTTGTGACGAACGTAATAGGTTAAGCCATTATCTAATTTTCCTGTCCGTACGTTCGGATCCATCGGAATTTTAGCATCCATACCATTTTGAGCCGACAGCATACTTGTCGCGGTCAAAAGAAAAGCAGTACAAAGGCTGATTTTGCTAATAAAATTCATAATCATTTGTTATTTATTTTTAGTGATTTGGTTACATTATTCACATAACATAAATGCAAACATCCTCTAATTTAGAAAACAATAAGATAGTAAACTATAGCATTAGCATTTTTTAACACATTGAAATATATTATAATTACTTAAATGAAATACACTTTTATATAAAGTAAAAACACAAGCTCATTACAGATCTCATTAATATGAATTTAATGAAAATTCGAATTGTAATACAGATAACAATATAATCCACACACTTATTCTAATTAATAAGCTATATTAAATCATTCAGCACAAAATAAAACAACAAACAATTACTTTTCCTGATTAACAATTGACGAATTAATGACTTACATCAACTGTATATTATTGTTATCTTGAAAATGAAAAATTTGCAGCTTCAATCATATCATATAAGCAATTCCCGCTTCAAGGAATGTAAATAATTACAAATAGAAAAAGGAGCACTTATAAGTGCTCCTTTCAAACAAATTATATAGTTGAATTAATCAATTCAAAACGATCTCGTCAACGAATAAAAAAGCATTACTGCCAGCTGACTGATGCCT
>JADGFH010000863.1 GCA_016743925.1 Labilibaculum sp. | reverse complement strand
AAAAAATGTGTAAATATTATTGACACACATTAAATAATGTGTTATAATATACTCATATAACAATTAAGGAACTCAAAATGGCACAACACTTTTTACTAACAGCAAACTCAAGAACAATATCAGAATTAGAAGTTGCAAGAATGAGTGAAGATGAAGCTAGAGTTACTTTTGAAAAATTAAGATGGTCTGATACAGATGGTGAACCTGTATGTTCAAATTGTGGGTGTACAAATTCTTATGTAATAAATACAACATCTAAAACAGGTAAATCAATTAGAAGATATAAATGTAAAGCTTGTAGAACACAATACACAGTTACATCTGGTACTTTATTTGCTAATCATAAATTAGAGTTAAGAGACTATCTGATTGCTATAATAATTTTCACTAACGCTGTTAAAGGTATATCAGCTTCTCAAATGTCAAGAGCTTTAGGAGTTCAATATAAAACAGCTTTTGTTTTAGTACATAAACTAAGAGCTTCATTGATAGATAATAAAGATAATACTAAATTAGAGGGAACTATCGAAATGGATGGTTGTTATGTTGGTAAAACAAGACCTATGAATAGAAAAGAGGATAGATTAGATTTAAGACTAGCACAAAATTTAAATCCTAATAAAAGATGTGTGCTAGTGGCTCGACAAAGAGATACAGATGGTATCGGAGCTAATAGAACTTTTACAGCTATCACAACAGGCGAAGCAACACAATCTATTGATTCTTTTGCAAAAGAGAACATTAAATATAATTCAACTATTCATAGTGATGGTGCTATTGGTTATGGTAACCTAGAAGCTTGGTATGAATCAATTAAAGGAGACCATTCAATCGCTTATGTAGGAGAAAATGGTGAGTGTTCAAATCAAGCCGAATCTTTCTTTTCAAGATTCAGACGATTACAATATGGTCAATGTCATAAATTAGGTAATTTATATCTATCTAATTATGTGAATGAAGTAGCATATAGAGAAGATAACAGAAGAGTAAGCAATAAAACTATGATGTTAGATATTGCCTCTAAGTCTATAAATACACCAACTCATAGTGAGTGGACTGGTTACTGGCAAGGTAATAAGCGTACATCTGAAAGATTGGTAGCTTAGTACCGATAGGTGAGAATCGTTAAATAAATAATAACTGCTTATTATTTATAGATTCGGAACTGTAGTTGATGTGATAATATAGCACCAACGAAAGCAAAAGAGTTCAAGGACAACTTGTTGCATAACTCTTTTGTTGACTGTAAGGTGAAAAACCTAGATATTTAGGGCTAGATTTTTAATCTACTGCAAATATCGTAGAAAAAGTAAAGAGTTTTCTCGAAGAGAGTGCAAGCACAAGACTTTTGTTAGTTTTGGAATTGAAATGTATGTATCCCCGATACGAATGGAAGAAAAGCACACATCTGAAAGATTCTCAAAAAGAGTTCAAGAGCAACTAGTTGCTTAATCTTTAATCTTCCAAAGATAATTTAAACCAACTCTATCAAATTTATAAGCAAGATTATTTTCTTCAAGTACATTTAATTGGACTAATATTGATTTCTGTATTTTTATAAAATCTTCATTTTCTAAGTTTCTAATTTTTATTATGCTGGTTGTAATTTCATCACTTTTTAATGGCTCTTTAGCGGTTCTAAGAACAGTTAAAATTAATTTTTTACATTCACCTTTGATAAAATACTTATTTCTCTTATTGAATATCCTAGTTCCACTTCTATTGTTCAATTTTTCAATAGTTTCACTACAATTTCCATCAAACAAACAGATTACTTGCTCCATTGCTTCTAAATCAGTTTTTATCTTATCTATTTTTCTTCTGTACTCATCTTCCAATGATTTCAATTCCATTTGTTTATTAGCTAAAGCATACATTACATGAGATTTATTGTTCTTTTGAAGTCCTGAGTTATTATAAAGTGGATGATTTGACATTTTTAAATCCTTGTATAAATATAAGGATAATTATATCAAAAAGCATGTAATTGTGGTAGTTTTGAGTGGGTTACTATACTACATAAGTCCGATAAACTCCCAATTACAAAAATTATTGGGAGTTTTAATATCTAATAAAATCTATGAATCTCTTCCATAAAATTTGAAAAATCCACATCATCCCCTTTATCTTTTAAAAACTCAATGAGATATTTTTCACTCTCTTTCATACCTAAGTTTTTTTCTATTTCTAAAAGTTCTTTATAAAGACTCTCAACAACTTCTATAACAAACTTTGAAATGCTTTTTCTTGCTGCATGATAACCTATAATCTTACCAGTATCTGTATCTTTTCTTGATTCGAACTCGGTAAAAATCCAATAATATCTTCCATCTTTTGCTAAGTTTTTAACAACAGCATTTATATTTTTTCCTTGTGAGATAGTCTCCCATAAAAGTTTAAATACAACACGAGGCATATCAGGATGACGGATAATAGAGTGAGGTTTACCTATAAGTTCTTTCTTAGAATATCCTGCAACTTCCATAAAATAATCATTACAATATGTAATTTTACCTTTTTCATCTGTTTCACTAACAATATATCTTTTAGGGTCTAACTCTATCTCAACATCAAGTGGTATTGGTTTAGA
>JADGFH010000097.1:10745-12258 GCA_016743925.1 Labilibaculum sp. | reverse complement strand
TTGTAATATTAATAAAGGAGAAAACCAATATCAAGAAACAGTCACTCAAAACTACTATAACGACACCAGTGCCAGACTAAACCCTCAAGTACCAGAGGTTCGAGAATACACGGCCTATTTCATTAAAAAAGGTAAGATCGTTGGTCAACGCTCTAAGAGTGTCAAAATTATTCTTGAAGCAATTTAAAGACACACGATTTACGACTAAAAAATATAACTTATAAAACACCCCAATCGTTATACCTAACAATTGGGGTGTTAATAATAATTATCAATCCTTTTTTAGATCCTTCGTCGCTTCGCTTCCCTCAGTACCGAGCTTTTGCGAGATCTCCGAAGGTCATGACATACGTTGAAAATGTCACTTCTCGTAATTCGTAATTCGTAATTCATAATTATTTTGAGATCCTTCGACAAGCTCAGGATGACATACATGAACTATGGCTTTCTTTTTAAGTTGCCTCAATCCTATTTTTATCATTTTTTGATATGTGTTGAAAATGTCACTTCTCGTAATTCATAATTCATAATTCATAATTATTTTGAGATCCTTCGACAAGCTCAGGCTGTGATGTGTCAATCCTTAATACAACGCACCGAGCAGCCGACCGACTTGCCGTTGCTGCCCACGTGGGCATTGCTACTGCCAAAGCTCAAGTAGTACGCGCCGGTGCTACTGCTCGCAGGACTCGACCAGTAGTAGCCGTAGACACCCTCACTGCTGATAGAACCATTGCTATAGCGATAACCATTCTTTTTCAATCCGAGAGCAGTGTTTGCACCTGAAGCGTTTTTAGGACTAAATTTATTCAATTCAGCCACCCATTCCTCTTTATTCGGCAAATGAAATCCCGTTGGGCATGCAGTGCGAGCCTGATCCCATGTATAGAAACCACCGTTGCCACCTGTTAAATCATTTTTCATCCAAACACGACCCGTTTTACTGATGACGGATGGAGGAGGAATGAGCAACGTTACAGGATCAGATTTAGCACTAACACCACCCCAACCAACACCGTTGAATGCCCTTACTGTAAATGTATAAGTCTTTCCATTAGTCAAACCGGTAACAGTAATTGAACCCGAACCTGACCCATTCACTATACCTGTTTTACCGTCTGGCGACGAAATCGCTTCGTATTTAGTAATAGTAGAACCCCCATTATTAGCTGGTGCTGTAAAAGCAATTGTAGCCTCTGTATCACCAGGTGTTGCCGCACCTATTGTTGGTGCATTAGGCACACTTGCTGGCGTTACACTGTTGGAAGCCGCACTTGCTGAACTGTTTCCAATAACATTAGTCGCTGTTACCGTAAAGGTATAAGCCGTTCCATTGGTAAGTCCTGCTACAATTATATTTCCACTACCCGCCTGAGTCACAGTCGCTGTTTTACCATCTGGCAAAGAAGTTGCTGTATAAGACGTGATCGTTGAACCTCCATTATCTGCAGGTGCTGTAAAAGCAATTGTAGCCTGTGCATTACCTCTTGTTGCCGCACCTATTGTTGGTGCA
>JADGFH010000097.1:0-10645 GCA_016743925.1 Labilibaculum sp. | reverse complement strand
GTATAAGACGTGATCGTTGAACCTCCATTATCTGCAGGTGCTGTAAAAGCAATTGTAGCCTGTGCATTACCTCTTGTTGCCGCACCTATTGTTGGTGCACTTGGTACAATAGCAGGCGTAACAGAAGCAGAAGCAGAAGCAGAAGCAGAACTTGTTCCTACTGCATTCGTCGCTTTTACTGTAAAGGTATAAGCTGTTCCATTGGTAAGACCCGTTACAGTAATTGAACCTGATCCCGACTGACTCACTGTACCTGTAAAATCTCCTGGCGACGAAGTCGCTGTATATTTAATAATAGTAGAACCCCCATTATCGGCTGGTGCCGTAAAAGCAATTGTAGCCTGTGCATTTCCAGGTGTTGCCACAACGCCTGTTGGTGCGTCCGGAACAGTTGCTGGTGTAACAGAAGCGGAAGCGCTACTGGCTAAACTTTCACCTACTGCATTCGTCGCTTTTACTGTAAAGGTATAAGCTGTTCCATTGGTAAGACCCGTTACAGTAATTGAACCTGATCCCGACTGACTCACTGTACCTGTAAAATCTCCTGGCGACGAAGTCGCTGTATATTTAATAATAGTAGAACCCCCATTATCGGCTGGTGCTGTAAAAGCAATTGTAGCCTTAGCATTTCCGGCTATTGCCGAACCAATACCTGGTGCGTCAGGAGCACCTACTGGTGTTACCTCATTGGAAGCGCCACTGGCTAAACTTTCACCTACTGCATTGGTCGCTTTCACTGTAAAGGTATAAGTCTGTCCATTGGTAAGCCCCGTTACAGTAATTGAACCTGATCCCGCCTGACTCACTGTACCAGTCAAACCTCCTGGCGAAGCAGTCGCTGTATATTTAGTAATAATAGAACCCCTATTATATAGGGAAGCTGTAAAAGCAATTGTAGCCTGTTTATCACCCGCTGTTGCCAAACCAATACTTGGTGCGTCAGGAGCACCTACTGGTGTAACAGAAGCAGATACGCCACTTGCTGCACTCAAACCTACAATATTTTTTGCTCTTAATATAAAGGCATAACTGCTACCGTTGGTCAAACCATTTACCGTAATTGTACCACCACCTGACTGATTGACAGTTGCCTTATAATCCCCTACCGTAGAAGTTGCTATATAAGATGTAATTTCGGAACCCCCATTATTAGCTGGTGCCGTAAATGTAATTTTTACAAATCCATCACCCGCAGTAACATTTGTTATTACTGGTTCGTCAGGCACTTTTGCAGTACTAACTAAATAGGAAGGTAAACTTGCTTGCCCCTCACCTATTGCATTACTTGCTCTTACTGTAAACGTATAAGAAGTTCCAGTAATAAGACCTGGCACAAGGATGGTACCATCAGTAGCTTGAGTCACTGTACCTGTTTTACCATCTGGCGATGAAGTTGCTGTATATTTAGTAATAGTAGAACCTCCATTATTAGCTGGTGCCGTAAAAGCTACACTCACCTGCTCATTATTCGCCGTTACCCTTGTAATTACCGGAGCATCGGGAACTGTTGCAGGTGTAACAGAAACGGAAGCGGTACTTGCTGCACTCATACCAGCTGTATTGGTCGCTTTAACCATAAAGGTGTAGGCTGTGCCATTGGTAAGTCCTAGTACGTTTATAAGACCATCTCCTGACTTAATAACCGTTCCTGTTAAATCATCGGGTGATGAAATTGCGGTATAAGAAATAATGCTTGATCCACCATTCTTTAAGGGAGCTGTATACGCCACTTTTGCCAGTGCGTTACCCGCAATAACGGATGTTATTAGAGGTGCATCTGGAGCACTAACCCAAACGGGAATATTATTAATCATTTTCAGTGTCGTAGCATCAGTCTCTGAAGGATCTAATAACACCCATGCCTTACCATTCCAGTATTGCATTTGCCCAGAACTTGTTCCAGTTACAAAGGAATTAACTTTGCTCCATTCGGTTCCTTTCCAGCGGTAATAAGATTTGGTCTCATTATTCCATACAAGCATACCAAGCTTTTTCTTAGTATTAGGTATTTTATCAAATTCTAGTGTATTTGCAACAGTCTGAAATCCGCCTTTAAAATTAATATCCTCTAATACCGGCACATCTGGGTCGGCAGCAGTAATTGTTTTTGTAGCAATATGATTGCCTAAATCGTCACCAATAGACATCCAATTGGCATCGTTTAAAGGATCGGTATCGTCTCCACCTACCAAATCGGCATCAATTGTATTATCGGTTACCACCTGAAAAAGGTGCCCCTGCTTCACAAATAACTCATTCTTTTTGGCTTTGACCCCATCGGTCCAGCTTTTAAAAAGATTAATAGCTTCCCATTTTGTTCCATCCCACTGGTAATAACACTGGGTTAAAACATCCCAGACTACCATGCCTTCATTTTTTAATTCGGTCGCAATATCTTTAGCAAACAAATCGGCTACCTGATGCAATCCCCCTTTAACATTGTCTTGAAAAACAACAGGCAAAGAAGGAAAAATAGGTGTGATTGTTTTAGATACCTTCGATTGCTGTGCAAAACCTCCCAATGCTTGCATCAGGCACAACACCAAAATAAAATATTTTTTTTTCATCTATTCAAAATTTAAAGTACGTAAGATCTAAGACAAATCAAAAACGTATCATATTTAAAGTATTAATGCTAGTAATCGATATCTCTAATCGTGAGTGTTTCATCAATACTATTACAAAATCAGATGGAACACCATAATAAACTTATCTTAATTTCAATCTGGAGGTTTACAACTAACAAATCTTTATTATTTTTTAAAAAGCAGGTAGATACTTTAGCAGTATCCACCTGCCTTACTAAGCATTCTTAAATAATTTTAAGAAATAAAATTAGCGAACAATTACACTTAAAGTATTACCGCTAGCCTCTTCAGGAAAAAAATCTAAATTAGAAGTCCATTCCTGATACCAAACGTTTCCTTTTTTAACACGCTTAACAGTCCAACAGTCGTTCAATGGAAACTCCTCATTACCATCATTTACATAAAAAGTAGGTTTGTTCCAAGCATCAGGGAAAGAGATGAAAAATAACCCAGAACCCGCTTCTAAAGGAGCTATTACTTCTTCCATCTTAGTAATCACTTTAGACAAGTCAGTAATATCAAGACCATCAACAGGACCTGAATTATCAACACCTTTAGCACTATAAGATACAGTACCTTGTCCGTAAGCAATAAAACCAGCACCACTAGCGTCCGATAAAGATAACCAACATGTCTTATTGTCTGTTCCACCTTTATATACATAAGTTTCAACAAAACCAGTAGCCCCTGCTGTTACCACTACCATTGTACCTTCAGCCAATAATGCTTTAGAATTATCGGCAACTACATAAGCATCACGGGCAGCGATGTCTGCAACCAAAATTGTTTCGGCAACACGTTCCCATTCGCCAACTAGTGGAGCTGCATTACCAACCTCCCAAGCTGAAAGACGATAAGTACCGGCAGTCATTGTAGGATCACCTTTTACAATAGAAACCATCATACCAATAGAAGTTTGTGCAGGCTTTAAGTAAGAAGTAAGATCAGTAATATCCTCATAAACGTGCAAACCACCTTCAACTTGATTACCATCGACAACAGCAACATCTAACCATGAAAATGCTTTAATTTGTTTTGTCACTTTTGTCTCTGCTTTTTGTGCAGAAACCATGCTACCTACAGCTACTAGAACTATACATGCAACTAATGACGTAAATCTTTTAATCATAACTTTTAAATTTAAATTAATAATAGAAAATGTTTGGAATATTCCAATATAATAATGAGATGAAAGAACACCTGCCTATGCAATTTGCAATCAGGAAATGATTGCCTTGTCATCTTTCATCAGTAAACGAAACACTCTAATTAAAAAGACCTTTTAGTTCACCAAAATCGTTAAACCGGCTATTAAAGAGACATCGGTTTGCCAAACGACATACTCAATGTTGTTTATAGTAATGCTTTGACTAGGAGAAAACACCAGCAAGGTATCGTCACCATCAATTTTTAAGAAGGGTTTACGCCATCCTGCAGGCATAGCAAAAGTAAAATAGCCAGGCGTGCTAGTAATACTTTGCCCAAACAAACCATTTTTAGTTGCTACAGTAGTTAAAGCAGTGAGATCGCTTTCGCTAACACTTCCCAAAGCAGCCAATACCCCATAATAAATATCAGAACTAGCAACTGATAAATTAGGTTTGTTTTTAATGTAATCGGTAGCTGCTACGTCAGTCTGATCCCAATCGGCTTGCAACGTTTTATCGTCTACATACTTTTTGGTAGCAGCATCGGTGTCGTTTGTAGGAATAGCCAAACCCGTAATTGTTTTGTTTAACGCATCGTTTCCTTGGCTAAGAACTTCACTAAGATTTTGATCGTCGGTATCGGTTACAATAGATGGCGCAATCCAAGTAATCGCCCCTGTATTATCAATCATCAATATTTTATCGGTAAGTCCAACAGGGACATCTAATTTAGAATCTAAAGAAGATTTTAAGGCACTGATATCAGTAATACCAAGACTAACATTACCTGTTTTACCATTAACACTAGTCACCGAATTGGTGAATAACAGTTCTGACCAATCCGTTATATCACCCGCAGCACCCCCATTGTGCACGTAGGTTTTATTAATATCAGTACGAATTACCAGATCGCCCTCACTTGCTGTTAAAGCCAATTGACTGGCCTCGCTATTTTCAACATTAACGGCACTTAAAGTAATACCAGGTAAATATTCGGCACCAACTTTTTTATCGCTACCCAAGCCTACATATCCATTAGCCTGATTTTTTTCAGAAATTAATTGTGCTTTTTTATCTACATAATCTTTGTTCACCGCATCGAGAGGATTAACAGGATTTCCCAAATTTGTAATAAGCTTACTTCCAGCATCATTACCATTATCCAAAACCGATTCGAGACTCTGCACTACCGAGTTGCCAAGCATTTGCCATACTGCACCATCGAATACAGCTAATTTATTAGTAGTCGTTTCGAAAAACAACTCCCCTTTTTGGTGTCCTATTACATCAGGTATTACAAGACCAGTCTCAACAAAATTAGAGATTGCAGAACCTGTACCTATTTTACTCCAGCTGTTGCCAGTGTAAAAGAAAAATGCACTTTCGTCGATATCAAATACCATTAAACCAACAGCTGTAGCATCGTCGGCAGTAAACATTGCCTCTCTATTAGTCGTATTTAAACGAGGAATCAAAAGTCCCTTCGAATCGGAAACCAATTCTAGAATTGCTTTTCCGTGAGCAATTTTGCGACCTTTACCTATACTAACACCACCCTCTTGTGCATAAAGCGAAGGGAGAGTACAAAGCGCAAAAACAAAAATTATTAAAAGCCTTTTATTCATAACAATCATATTTATTTTAGTTATCCGTACTTACTGGGCATGCGGAATTATAAGTAGTTCACCAGTCTTTATAAACGAACTCGTTTTCCCATTAACCAACATGATATCTTTTACAGAACAGGAATAGCGGACGGCCAAAGCAAAAAGTGTTTCTTTATTATATACCCTATGAATGGTTTGAATACCTACCAGAGAAACACCTTCAATCTCTTTCATTGTCAATAATTTATTTATCTTTTCCAATTCACAAATGGTATTATTATAACGTTCGGCAAGCTTATTTAAAGCTGCCTCGGAATGCAATGGCACGGCAATCATAGTATCAAAAGGCAATTTAAAATTGATTGCCCTAAAAAATACTTCCCGATACTCATCATTAGTTTTAAGTGCTGATTCTTTATACAATTGCTCTCCCAAAACAATGGTACGATAAGTAAAATTCTTGCTCGAATGTCTTTTCATATAAGCAATAATTCGGCGAGCTCGTTTTAAGGAAAGCAGGTAATTGTAAGTATCGTCGCCACAAGGGTCAGCCGATCCAAAAATCAAAATTTCTTTTATATTTTTCATGGAAGAAAAATATTCAAGACACTGATCGAGATAAGCATTAAACTTTTTATCAAACACCTCTTCATCGAAAGGAAAATAAATAGACTCCCCACAATCAAAATTATATATTTCAGGAATTTCTACTGCTTTTATTTCTGGAACCACAAGCGTAAATGGTTTTAATCGCAAAGCAAGACTCTCCCTTGCAGCACCCAAATCCTCCTCTTTTACAGCACGTTGCCAAAAATCATTAAAACGCCCGTTCATAATATTATTTTCACGACAGATAAAAAAGTCCGTACTATCGTTCACCATGCGAATACAATAATCGTTCAATGCAGTATTGCAATCGAACAAATTATATGATATTTTATTCACCATATCAAAAGCATAATTATCCAGCCCACCTTTTCCTTTTCGCCCATTACTGCTAAACAACAACATATCATCATCTACACTAGGGAACATTTCGTTTAAAGTCGAATTCACGCTTTCGTCAAGCAGTTCAGGCTTCAACCATTTCTTCTTATCGAGCTTGCTATGATAAATATCCCATCCTCCGTAGCCTTTTTTATCATCAGAACAAAAAAACAGGCTTTCCGTTTTAGAATCGAACCAAGGCATAGCTACAGAGAAGTATCTTGAATTGTATTCAAATGCTGGCAAATCATCACCTACTATTTCAATCTTATACAAACCCAAATCAGCATCGAAAATGGTATACATGCAAGTTTCCCCCTTCCCTTTTTCCATAGCCAACACCTTGTATCTGTCCTTAAAGCCATGTTCAACAAGCTCGGGATTCCTAAATCCTTTACTGGTCAAATCATAGGAGAAAAGCTGATTTAAAGAATCACTGTACATACTCAGCTTATTCTGTTGCTGTAATGTATATCCAAAAGTTAATGTTGCTTTATTGTTCATACGTTTAACATGCTCGGTATCCGATTCGTCAACGTCATCACGAACGTCTCTTCTTATTCGTGCAATTTTCAACAAATCGATAAAATCTTTACTAAATTTCTGTAAGCCTTCGTAAGGCACATCATCTATCCTACCTGTTACTAACAAACACCCATAGAAATTTGCAACATCCTTTTTGTTCATTTTTCCGATAAACTCATCAGCCATGTATTGGTAAGCCAATACTGCTTTTTCATACTCTCCAGATTTGTTGCACTCAAGAGCAATTGATTGAAGTTTTCTATATTTGGTCAAGGTTAAAACATACGAACCATATTCCTCTATAGGCATCTCCTTGGCAATTGCCTCTAAACTCCATATTTCTTGAGCAAATCCAGAAACAAACAAACCTGATAACAATATTGTAAAAACAAATTTTCTCATACTAATACATATATTCGTTTAATGGATTGTTAACTCGTGAACTACGTGAAAACACACCCTTACGCAAAAGACCTCTCGAATTTCTTTTACCAAAATTGTAGGTTAAATAAATTCCTTGTGAATTATACCGATTATAACCACTACCCAAGCCTGGCTCATACTTAACGCCTAAACTGATTAATTTATTAATTCTATAACTAACCATAATTGTAGCTGCCTGATTAAAACGAAGTCCAGCGCTTACCCACATCTTATTATAGAACAAACAAGACAGAGACCAATCAATAACTGGAGGAACAAACTGTTCTTCTATCATCTTCTTATCTACATTATAACGCGTTTCTTTATAATATTTTGCAACTATTGTCGAGCGAAAAACATAATCGGGATTTAGAATGTAAACACGACCTGCACAAACATCAAAACCAGTTAAGTAAGTAAAATCAAAATCCTGATCATTCACTCTTAAATTTGTGCTTATCCCCACAAAATAATTACGAAGCAATGCCATTGCACCCAAACTAATAACTGACCGAGTAGAATTCAACTTCACATTATTGAATGAAACTTCGGGATAGTATCTCATCTTTGATTTCTGATACGACTCAATTTCAACACCCAAACCAATACCTATTGCCAAATAAGAATTATAACCTATTCTAACCCCCTGTGATACCGACACCAAAAAAGTATTCTTAGTTCGCAATCCAATATCTTCAGAAACCAATGTTCCTCCAAATCCCAATCCTTGTTTTTTCGTGGGGATAAAAATATTTGTTGCAAACATTTTCGGTGTAAAAGCATTTTTATTCACCCACTGCGATCTCTGCATCATATTTAATGATCCATAGGTTTTATAAGCGTTAAATGCGGGATTAAAATATTCCTGCTTTGGTATGGATGGCGACGAGGATTCAAACTGCGCCCTTGCAGTAAAAAAACAGCCACAAACCATTAAAATTGAAAAACTTATAACCTTTACTACTTTCATTCGTTTTATTTTTATCCAGACAAACTAAAAAGCCTGTTTATAATTTCAAGACAAACATTTTCTGTCAGGCAAAAACTAATCATTCTCTCTTACCACCTCAATTATATCATCCTTCACAATCTCTTTTCCATCAAGTAAAATTGCAATCATATGATAATAATATGTTCCATTCGGATAATTTTTACAATTAAAATCATTGGCATATTCCTTACTGGAAAAAACAACACGTCCCCACGAATCATACACTTTAAATTCAATTCGTTTGTATTTTGACATTTCAGGGATTATAAAACAAGAAGGAAATGTATTATTCACCACTATAGTATTTACCAAATTAATATCATCGCCTTCGGGTGTTACTCCAAACTTAGATTCGACAAGAGCATACAAACCTGCGCCATTACGCAACCCACTACGCATATAAGAATTTTCAAATTTCACATCCCTATCAACAACAGAATTCGCAGAATATATTGGTGGATCCGAAACATAAAACAAAGCATGCTTCTCATCTAACTCAAGCCCTGCATCATCAACAATTGACAAACTTGTTTTAAAGGAAGTTTCAAAACCATTATTCTCTACCAACCAAGCTCCCGAAGTAGGAAAAACAAAATCATTATTTCCTGTAGCATCAGCCCACTCTTCATCCAGAGTTGGAGAATAGGAAAGCTTTATATTATTTTCAACATCAATATCCGAGATAATAAAAGGATGATAAGCCTTTTCGTCACCCATTGGATAATAATACTCGTTACCCGGCACAACAGCCCTATTCAACTTCACTGCCAAATAACTGGTGTTGTTTTTAACATTATTAAACACAATAGAAGATTCAGATGAATTAGTCAAACTCACTTCTCCTTCGTAACTGCCATGTAATACACGTCCTGAAAAAAGAGATAAGCTATTACTTAAGGATAAATCACCACTTAAGTAAAGATCGGAGTCAGGCATATTCAGTTCCAAGCTCATAAAACTGACATTATCTGCCTCTAAGTAAGAATTAGCGCTACCCTTAAAACATAATTGTGTTTTAGCATAATCTGATCTCGAAGAAAAGACAAACTCATTTTCTGATAAATTCTTAAAACATAAGTCACCTACAACTGTCAAACCTCCATTCGATTCATCAAAAAAATCTCCCTGTAAACAAACACCCCCTTTAATGATTATGCCTACATCCTTAATGAAAAGATCAACACCTTGTCCATATGATAGATAAGTGTTAAAAAGAATAATAATTAAAATGTATCTTTTTTTCATGTATAACTTTATTTTTATTGTCACATAACCTTCCTAAAACCGACTGAATAATACCAATTATTGTTTCGTTTAAGTCATCAATTTGCAAGTTCACTTGCGACTCAGCTCAATACACATCAGCATTACACCCCTTATATTTATGTCCAAAACTAAAGTGAATTGGTATAACACGACTCACTAGAAGTAAACTGTACTTTTTCTGTTTGGAAAAGCTTAACTAACCATTTCACTTAATAAATGATGTTTTAATTAAACAACCCATAATGCCATCTAAAGTGGAATAGCCATAAAATCCACACACATAATCTGAATTCTATGCAAAAACAGAAATGATTAATTATGATTAGTAATGAAAAATACATTTCATAACTTACACCTTAAATAATCATTTCTAGCAACTTAGATTCGAATACACTTTTTTTTACCATTTATGCCACAAATTTAATAAGTAAAGCTATTCGCCTTATTTTTTTGTTCTCAAGTGCATATTCTCGATATTTTATGCAAATACATATATTTATATTATGCAGATTTTACATATAAAAACAAGAGAATCAAAGAGTGTAAAAATCTAAGAATCAGCATCCCTGACAAAACTCCTGGTGTATTGAAGATGAGAAAAGTAGCATCAAAGGAGTCCGAAGTTGTGACGGATGCGATTAATGAGTTGTTAGAAGGTTAATGGATACCGTATATTAATACCATTACAGCTGATAATGGTAAAGAATTCGCTGGGCATAAGAAAGTCGAAGAGTTTCTAAATATTGATTACTACTTTGCTAGACCATATCACTCATGGGAAAGAGGATCAAACGAGAATTTAAATGGATTAATTAGGCAGTTTTTCCCAAAAGGTAGTGACTTTACAAAGATTACAGAACTAAGGATTAAAGAGGTTCAAAAGATACTAAACATCAGACCTAGAAAAAGATTTGACTATGAAAATCCTATATTTGTAATGGGAAAATTATTATATAACGCAGAAGTTGCATTTATGAGTTGAATTCTGCTAATTTAGACCAAACACAATAAATTTTCACTGAAAATCTAGTTAGGACTATAAGGCATCGTAAAATAAAAAGTAGACCCCTTTCCTAGTTTACTTTCAATCCAAATTTTCTCTTGATGTAT
>JADGFH010000096.1 GCA_016743925.1 Labilibaculum sp. | reverse complement strand
TCTATATGGAAAAAGCACGGGAAAAATATTTTAACCGCTAAGGTTAACGAAGGATATCACGAAGAACACAAAGGGAATTATAGCACGATCCATTAAAATAATCACCACGGAGAGCACCGAGCTACACAAAGAAAAAAAACAAGGCTGTTCTTAAATCCGCATTAGAAAAAAATACGTTCAGAAAATCAGAATAATGAAACGTTAAGAAAACTGGCATGTTTGAGGAACGTTAGACTCGAATCCCGATTATTCGGGGCCAGCGAAGCTGGGTGGCTAAAAGGACGAGTTCCAGGTTTTAGTGAAATGATCTGATTTTTAGTGCTTTTTTCTGCCGCGGTAGATTTTTGTTTACTTTTCATCAATGGGAAAGTAAAAGTCCGTCCGACTTGAGGACAAAGCAAAAGGTGTAAGCCCAAAGAGGAATAATTGCACAATCCATTAAAAACAATCACCACGGAGAGCACCGAGTTACACAGAGAAAAAGCCTGCTAGCTCTGATTTGTAATCTGAGCTTAATGAAGTTTTAAATTTTTAATTTAGTATTCACATATGAGATAAAATATCTCTACCTCAAAACCTGTAAATTACAAATTTACAGGAGCTAAAATCCCCACAAACCCTATTCAATAACAACGCTCTTTCTATCCGTAACATAGAATGGTACTTCCGTAACTATATTATATATTTGAGTAACACTCCTCTACTTTTTTATAACACACATTTATCTTTCCGTAACATGCCTCACTTCTTCCATAATAACAAGTGAGATCTATCCATTGTTACGGAATAACTGAATTAATGTACGGAAGTGCAACTTAATGTTACGGAACAAAAGATTTATCATACGGTAGAAAAAACACCTGTTACAGAACTCCTTCTTGAGCGTACGGATTGGCAAAAACTTGTAAGGGAAAGCATCAACCTTTGTGCAAATGACGCTCCTACCCATACGGACAAAAAAAATGGAGTGCATTTCTGCCCTCCAAACAAATAATTTAAAGATGTGAGTGTGAATTTACATTGCTTCTGCCGCTTTTGTCTTACGGTAAGCAGTCACACGTTCGCAATTGAACTTGCTGGCATATGCCTTGCGTTTTTCATCATTATTTCGAAACACAAACTTGCCATAAGATCGAATTTCGTCTACGAGTGCTTTGCACAAGGTGTAAGCCTTGTCTCTGGTCAACTTCAAATCATCTGCGAAATACATTCTACCATTAATATCTCCTAACAAACTACCCATTTCGTCGGCCATTTGAGTAGCGGTATCTAATGATGCCAAGTCATAATTAATAGCTTGTAGCAATTCTGCATTTTCCCTTCCCAAGACCGCTAAATTTGCCATATCTTGAATCAGATCCGCCTTTGATTTTCCTTCCTTAATTCCATTCAATTTTCTTAGCAAAAACTCATTACCTCTAAATGCAAATCCCATGTGATCAATCAACTCACGGTGAAGTTTATGCATTTCAGGAGCCTCTTTTTGCCACCACTCTTCACTTTTCTGCTTCTCTGTTTTCCTGGTTTCCCAATTCGATTGTGCAGTTCGTAAAGCTCCAGTTAGCGAGAGCAATCGATCCAGTTTTTCAGGATTAAAATTAACTTCTTGTAGCAAGGGTAAATCGATGCTTGCATAAGTGTGCAATGCCTCTGCTTCGTTAATAAAAACCCTATAGGGTATTCTGCAATACCGAATTTTTTCTTCGGCTACTGCTGTAATTTCTTCCAGATGATCTAGTAAGCTTTGTTGATCTGACATAATAATAAACTTAGACTATAAATATTCTCTCACCACACTAACCTACCCTCAAAAATGATTTTAAATAACTGATGTAAGCCAACAATTATTTTTTTGATAAGGATAACTAAGCTAAGAAATTATAGTTAAACAATAAAACTTTTCATCACACAAATACAACTAATAAAACAAACACCACTCATCTACTTACAAGAAGTCATTCTACCTCGCCCCTAGCCTTTTCAACTTCTACAACCAGCGACACAACCATAAATTAAAAGCCGATAACAAACAAGTCTATTACACACAATAAAAACGACAGAACAAAACAGTTAAAAGCCAACAAGCTCAACTAAATAAGAGTAGCTATTAATCCTTTTTATGATTTCTTGATTTGCTTGGGAAAGATTAGTACTTTCAATGGCTATTAAATAAACGAGATAAAGTCAATGGGCTTTATTTAGGAGTTAGACTACGTTAAAAAAGCTATGAATAGATTTGAAAATATTTGGTTAAGCTCTGAAAATCATTTAGAAATTTTCAAAGAAATTAAAGGCAAAAAAAATCTTTTATCAAAACTTGAAGATCCTAATATTGATGAAAGATTCTTTGACTTTCCAAGACTAATTTATGGAAGCCAAATTATACCTGTGGTATTTAAAAGTATTGGAACACTCACTATAACTGACTCTGCAATTCAATTTTATCCAATTTCAACACAAAGCGATTTTCAATATTATGGAATTAATAAAAAAGAAAATTGCTTTATTTGTTTCGAACAGATTACTGAACTTGAAATTATTAAACACAAAACTGGTCTAATTCCTTACTTTGACAATAGCTGGTTAAAAATATCTTACAAAGAAGATAATACGGACAAACATATTCTAATCTCATATAGTGGAAAAGGTTTTGTGATGAAGAAAATCCGAAATCTAAACATTGAATTATTAAAAGAAATTGAAAAGAATCTAAACATTGCCTAAACAAAAGCTAAGTTTCCATGGACGTTGAGGAGCAATTTGAAAGTTTAGCACAATTAATAAACATTATTAAGCCAATAAAAACAAACAAATGTCACACGCTATAGATTTGGATGGGATTTTAGAAAAGTTAGTACTATTGCAGCACTTTAACTTTGGAAGTGAACGGTACAGTAGTGACAGATTAGTAGGGAGTATTAAAGATGACGGTGCATATGAAGAAGATAAATATTGGGGTTGGACGAAAAATATTGTTAGTAATTATATACTAGAATGTTCTATCAAACTGAGAGTAATTCAGGATACTTTTAATGTCAGTCATGGCATAATACCAGACTGCATTACTGGTAAAGATATTAACTTGAATTTGTTCGATCAAAAAGCATGTGATAAATTAATCATTGGTGAAATTACACAAGGTAATTTCAAACTTAGTTTAAGAGAATCTTGTAATAAAATTATTCATGCTGTAAATGTAAAACCTCTATGGGCTCAAAGTTCAAATAGTGGAATCGAATATCAATACTGGAATGGGAAAATCCAATTGACGGGAGCGCATGGTGCATCTAAATGGCAATTAATATTAGATGTAGCTCAATGGGCACGAGCATATGAAAATTTCATTGAGTTACTTGAAAGGACTGACCACTATCTTGGACAAGACTTTACAGGTATTGAAAAAAGCAGTTAACTAATGGCTGCAACAAAAAATAAATTGTCATAGACATTGCAATCATTATTGTTTCCAAACCAAAAACAGAATGAAATACTTACTTTATATTTTAATATTAGTTTCAATTATTTCCTGTAGTAATAATCCTCAGGCTAAGAAACTGGATAAGATTAAGATTGCCGAACAAGCAAGCACTGATCATCAATATCCCAAAAATACAGATCTGAAAACTGATTCAATCATCGAAACAACAATTGAAAACGAAGAAAATTCTGATTGTATATTCGATCAAACAACACAAACAGATGATTTTTTAAAAGGGATAATAGAACTTGACAATTACATCTGGGATTCTATCTCAAAAACAGCTACGATAATTCTGGAAAATAAGGATACCCTTTTAATAACTCGTGGTGGATGTGACCATTTTGGAGTATCAGCAGAATTTAGGTTACGAAATGACAAAACGGATTACAATGACTGGAATAATGTGAATAAAAGGGTTCTATGGATTTCTAGGATTCTTGAATCGGAATTATCGTACTACGAAATAAAAAACGAAATTGACTCTGTCACGATAATAACCCAAGACGATTACGCATTTTTCTCAAATGAATATCTACAAGACAATAATTATGTAATTTCACGAAGAATTGATGAAGATCTGACTGTTATTTCATTGAGTTATTATTTAAATTAAAGGGCCGGAAAAGGATAAAAACTATTTTCCTCTGCTATTTATCGCAAAAGGTGCTATTGTCATCCTAAAGAAAAATAGGATTTGTATATTTGATAGAGAGCCTTGTAAACTCTTTGAAACATATCTAATTTCAAATGAATAAATTTCATTAAATCACCAAAATAAGTAAACGATGAGCGTTAGTACATTCTCACAAATATATATCCAGATTATATTTGCTTGTAAAGGCAGAGAATCATTAATTAAGAAAGACTGGGAAGAAGAACTATTCAAATACATAACAGGTATTGTCCAAAACAAAGGACAGAAAATGCTTGCTATAAATGGTGTTTCAGACCATGTTCATTTTTTAATTGGAATGAATCCATCATGTTGTTTATCTGATTTGGTAAGGGAAATTAAAAAATCATCAAATACATTTATTAAAGAAAAACGTTTTTCAAAGTACAAATTTGAGTGGCAGCAAGGATATGGTGCATTTTCATATTCTCATTCATCATTGGATAATGTGATCTCCTACATACAAAATCAGAAAGAACATCATAAACAAAAATCATTTAAAGAGGAATATATTTCTTTTTTGAAAAAGTTCGAAATTGATTTTGAAGATAAATATTTATTTAAATGGATTCATAAATGATGAATCCGTAGGATTCAAATATTTATAGATATTTCAATACGCGAGAAATGTGACCCCGTCGGGGTCAAATATCAATACCAGAATCATCTACTATAAACATTAAATCCCTTTGGGATTAAAAAGCATTTCGATTTTTTATCTTTTTTAAATATGATTAAATTAGAAATTGGGAAAACAAAGAGGATTTATTAGTTATCAAGTACAAAGGATATGAAAAAAAAGAACTGGAAAATAAGAGTAGGAATATTTTTGATTGTTTTCTGTATCCCATTTTTTCTTTTCATACCATTAATTCCATTCCTCGAAATGGAAACGAAAACCAAAATTACCCTCTCAACAATATCTCTCGTTATTGGGGAAGTTCTATTTTGGTCTGGAGGAATATTGGTTGGCAAAGAGCTTTTTATGAAGTACAAATCCTTTTTTAATCCTAAAAATTGGTTTAAAAAAGAAGATTCGAATAAGGGATCAGAATGATAATTCTATGACATTAGTAATAGCTCCATTCCCTCCATTTCATACCTTTTCATTAACAAACTTACTCGCTTAGATATGTAATTTAAGCACAATAAAACATGAGGTTTTGCTTACGCAATTATTAATCACAGGAATCTGATTTCGTGAATTAAACCACGATAAACTACTTGATTTAAGCGGGATTTCCGGGCATTGGAAGGACAAGCTGCTTATAGGCAGAAATCTGTTAGTAAGACGGGGAAGCAGAGAACTTGTTCGAAGATAACCCCGCCGCACTTACAGTTTTCAAGAATAAGTAGTTTGCCCTTGTCTGCCCTAGATTCTTTGTTTACTTTCTCATCAATGGAGAAAGTAAAAGCCATTGCGGCTAGAGCATATAAAATGTGTGAGAAATTATAACAGCAAAATAGTATTAGATAGGCGACTCATAGTTCAGCACTACAAAATCAAGCATTTTAGCAGCCAAACTAGCCGTAAGCATATCTCTGTCGAGAGTTGGATTTAATTCTGCAATATCAAAAGCAATCACTTTTTTCGTTGCAAATAAGAAACTCAACAATTTAAACACAAAATAAGGTGTAAAACCAAGTGGAGATGGCGCACTAACACCTGGTGCGTAAGCTGATGAAAAACCATCCATATCTATTGTAATGTACAGGTAATCATTGTTCGCAATGATTGGAGCCAACTTCTTTTTTAGACTCTCCATTTCTATTGCTGATGATTCACAATCGTAGTTAATCGAGTAATTGATATTCTCTTTCTTTGCAATATCAAACAGCTCTTTGGTATTGGATTGTTGTTGAATTCCTACCGCATAGTAATCTACATTCTCCCCTTTTTCATGATATTTTGAAATAATCTGATTGAAAGGAGTTCCCGAATTACTCTTTCCCTCAACAGGTCGAAGATCGAAATGCGCATCGAAATTAATGATGCCTACTCTCTGCTTTTTAGAATCCTTAATCGCATCACGAATTCCCATGTAATGTGCGTAAGACATATCGTGCCCTCCGCCAATACCAATCGTAAATATTTTCTGGCTAAGTAAATCAGTAATTACATTAGAAAATAACTCCTGACAAGCCTCCATATCGTCATCATTACAAACAATATTTCCAGCATCAATCACGCGTTTGTCTTCAAAATGGATGGGCAATTTCGCCAAGCGATCACGAATGGCCTTGGGTCCTTCATGCGCGCCCATTCTACCTCTGTTTCGGCGTACTCCCTCATCACAAACATATCCTAGAATAGCAATATCGATCTTTGCATCATCTGTTTGAGTTGGAAGATTATTCCAATCCACAAACTCAATTTGCTGGTACCAATACTGCTTGCCCATGTCTGGATTTGACTTTCGTCCTTCCCAGTATCCTCTTTCAGGAGGCCTATATTCAGCATTAATATCTATTTTATCCACAAATTCTAACTGTTTAATATTAAGTGAGTTTATCTGAAAATTTCATTATCATCCTAATCCCGAATTCTATTGGGATGTCATAGAATACTGAATATTCAGCTTTACGATATTTTTCCTTGTTCTAAAGCCGAACGGACTTTTACTTTTCTCCTTAGATGAGAAAAGTAAACAAAAGAATCAAGTCAATCGGATACTGTTCATCATTCCAAATCAACAAAATACCACGACTCGCGTCCGATTGACAAATCCCGCATGAAGTTTCTTACTAAAAAAAACAATAAGATGGCTTCACAAATACGACTAAACCAATTGAGTATATATGAAATTGGTTCAGGAAATTCCTGAACCAATTCTATTTTTATTTATCGTATCTATTCCTAAAAAAGATCGGTCAGTAAGTTGTCTTCAACTAGGTTTGGAATCGTAACCTTCAAACTAGGTGTACGTTCCATTTCACGTTTAATAGCGAAAATAGCTTCGTCGTTTCTAGCCCAACTACGTCTTGCAATACCATTGTTTACATCATAAAACAACATGCTTTTTAAACGAGCATCTGCTTCTCTGGTTCCATCCAATAGCATTCCGAAACCACCATTGGTAACCTCTCCCCAACCAACGCCACCGCCGTTGTGAATCGATACCCAGGTTGCACCTCTAAAGCTATCGCCAATCACATTCTGAATGGCCATATCAGCTGTAAACTTACTACCATCGTAAATGTTAGAAGTTTCGCGGTAAGGAGAATCTGTTCCACTTACATCGTGATGATCACGACCCAATACAACCAGTCCAATTTTACCTGCTGCAATAGCATTATTAAAAGCCTCTGCAATTTTAGAACGTCCTTCGGCATCAGCATATAAAATACGCGCCTGAGAACCAACTACCATTTTGTTCTTTTTAGCATCCCTAATCCAGGTAATGTTATCCTGCATTTGCAATTGGATTTCTTCTGGAGAACTTTCCATGATCTCTTGCAAAACATTCATTGCAATCTCATCTGTTTGATCTAGATCGGAAGCATTACCCGAAGCACAAACCCAACGGAATGGTCCAAATCCATAATCGAAACACATAGGTCCTAAAATATCCTGAACATATGATTTATATCTAAAGTCGATGCCATTTTCAGCCATGATATCCGCGCCAGCGCGAGAAGCTTCCAAAAGGAATGCATTACCATAATCAAAGAAGTAAGTTCCTTTTGCAGTGTGCTTGTTAACCGCTGCCGCATGACGACGCAATGTTGCCTGTACCTTCTCTTTGAATACCTCTGGTTCTTCTCGAATCAATCGGTTCGATTCTTCATAAGAAGTATCAACTGGATAGTAACCACCAGTCCAAGGAATATGCAATGACGTTTGATCGGAACCAATGTGAATGAAGATATTCTCCTCATCGAAACGTTCCCAAACATCAACTACATTACCAATAAATGCAATTGAAACAACTTCTTTGGTTTCCTGTGCCTGCTTAACGCGTACAATCAATTCGTCCATTGAGTCGATTAAGACATCAACCCAACCCTGTTCGTGACGCTTGGTAGCGGCCTTAGGATTAACCTCAGCAGCAATCGTAATACAACCAGCAATGTTACCTGCTTTTGGTTGTGCACCACTCATACCACCTAATCCGGCAGTTAAGAAAATCTTTCCTTCAGGAGTCTCTCCTTTTTTCAACATTTTACGAAAGGCATTCATCACGGTAATCGTAGTTCCGTGAACAATTCCTTGTGGTCCGATGTACATGAATGAACCAGCAGTCATTTGACCATACTGAGAAACACCCAATGCATTAAACTTCTCCCAATCATCTGGCTTCGAGTAATTAGGGACAACCATACCATTGGTTACGATTACTCTTGGAGCTCCTTTCGATGAAGGAAATAAGCCCATTGGATGACCAGAATACATGTTTAAAGTTTGCTCATCGGTCATGATCGCCAAATACTGCATGGTAATTAGGTATTGCGCCCAGTTTTGAAAAACAGCACCATTACCACCATAAGTAATCAACTCCTCAGGATGCTGAGCAACCGCAGGATCCAAGTTGTTTTGCATCATTAGCATGATACCAGCAGCTTGAACTGATTTTGCTGGATACTCTTGAATTGGTCGAGCATATATTTTGTACTCAGGCTTGAATCGGTACATGTAAATACGACCAAAATCTAATAATTCCTGAGCAAATTCAGCTGCTAATTCTTTGTGCCATTCTTTCGGAAAATAACGCAAGGCATTGCGAATCGCCAATTGCTTTTCCTCAACACTTAATATATCTTTTCTTTTAGGAGCTCTGTTAGCATCCTTTGGATATGCTTTTTTTGCAGGTAATTCAGCTGGAATCCCTTGCAATATCTGTTCTTGAAATGTCATCTTCTAAGTCTTATTATTTCACAACAAAAGCTCTGTTCTTCACAAATTCAACCATCGCATTGATATCATCTTTCAAGACACGATCATCTTCCAATTTAGCGACCTTACTTCTAATGATTTTGAAATTCTCGGTCATGATATCTGAAAAATGATTTGGGCTTCTGAATTCTAATGCTTGAGCTGCATACATCAATTCAATTGCGAAGATTTTCTCGATATTACCAAGAATTTGATTGAATTTACGACCAGAAATAGATCCCATAGAAACGTGATCTTCTTGTCCTAATGAAGTTGGAACACTATCGGCAGATGGAGGGAAACAAAGTGATTTATTTTCTGTAACCAGAGCTGCAGTCGTATATTGAGGAATCATAAAACCTGAATTTAATCCGCCGCTTGCAGTTAACAAACGAGGCAATCCAAATTTTCCTTCTAATAATAAATAACATCTTCTATCAGCAATATTACCAAGCTCTGAAGCAGCAATAGAACCGTAATCAAGAGCCATAGCTAATGGTTGTCCGTGGAAGTTACCACCAGAAATTGCTTCTGTATCGCTTAATACAATTGGATTATCAGTAACTGAATTCATTTCGATTTCAGCCAATTCAGTTAAATGATAAAAAGCATTTCTTGAAGCTCCATGAACCTGAGGGATACAACGTAATGAATAAGGATCCTGAACACGCTCACAATCAATATGACCCGCTAAATTCTCCGAATTTTCCAATAGCATACGCATGCGTTCTGCTACCTTAATATTTCCTTTGAAAGGGCGAATAGAATGTAATTCTGGCTTGTATGGCGCTGCACTACCTTGGAAACCTTCCAAGCTCATTGCTCCAGCAACATCTGCTAAGTCAAGAAGATATTCCATTTTGTGCAAACCACGAATGGCATGAGCCAAAATAAATTGCGTTCCGTTGATCAATCCCAAACCTTCTTTAGCTTCTAAGCGAATAGCTTCTAAACCGTGTTTTGCCAATACTTCTTTAGCAGGAATAATATCTTTACCCATCCAAAATTCACCTTCTCCTAAAAGAGGTAAAAACAAATGAGATAATGGAGCTAAATCTCCAGATGCGCCTACAGAACCTTGCTCAGGAACAACTGGTAATAAATCATTTTCAATAAAAAATAGAATACGCTCAATAACTTCAATACGAACACCTGAGAAACCTTGAGATAATGCTTGCACTTTGCAAATCATCATGATTTTCGACAATTCTTTACCGATTGGGTTACCAACACCAACAGCATGAGTAATCAATAGGTTCTCTTGCAGTTTACTTGTTTCTTCAGGCGAAATTTGAGTATCGCATAAAGGTCCAAATCCAGTATTGATTCCGTAAACAGCTTTTTCAGATGCAGCCATTTTTTCAACCTTAGCTCTGCACTCGTTAACCTTGCTAATTGCTTCTGCAGTTAAACCAGCTTTTAGCTCCCCTCGAGCTATCTGAATTGTCTTGTCAACAGTAAGTTGATCTATTCCGTATTTAAACATAGTTCTAGTAGATTTATTTTTTAACAAAGTTATTTGTAATTTTGATACCCAACAAGACTATCTTTGTCTACCTTTAATAACTATGAGTAATCAATTAGAACTCCGACATTACAAATATTTCCTTGCCCTAGCCGAAGATTTACACTTCAGAAAGGCTGCCGAACGCCTCTTTATTTCTCAACCAGGCTTAAGCCGCCAGATAAAGCAAATGGAAGAAAACTTAGGCATTGAACTTTTCGAAAGGCACAACCGAAAAGTAAAGTTAAGCAAGGCTGGTGTGTACATGCAAAATGAATTGAATCTACATTTTAAAAAGTTAAATGATATCATTGAGCACGCCAAATTGTTAAATGATGGATTGGATGGTCATTTGAACCTCGGTTATTTGGGTTCGGCAATGCAAGATGTGATACCTAATTTGATGTTGGAATTCAAGAAGAATCATCCTAATGTCCTTTTTAGTTTAAAGGAGATGGACAATAACAAACAGATTCAAGCCCTGCTAAATCAGGAAATTGATCTCGGTTTTGTTAGAATGGAACGTGTACCGCGAGGATTAAAAGTTCAATCCGTTTTTGAAGATACCTTCTCATTGGTTCTGCCAAAAGATCATCCTGTAAATGAAGAAAAATTTAAAAACTTGTCTCAGTTAAAAGATGAATCCTTTATTTTCTTCGATTCTTCCTATAGCGAATCTTACTATGAAAAAATGATGCAGATTTTCGATGAGAGTGGCTTCTCTCCTCTCATTTCACACAATACGGTTAATGCAAGTTCTATTTTCAGGTTGGTGGAAAATAAGTTTGGGATATCCATTGTTCCAACCTCTTTGCAATTGGGTTACGATATGGATGTAAAATTCATTGAGTTGACAGAAATACCGCAACGCACGACTTTAAAATTGGTATGGAATAGCGTTAATACAAATCCGATTTTAGAGAAATTTTTAAACCTGATTAATCACAAAATAAACAGCAAATAAGTTAATGTACCAAATATATTTATTCCTTCATTTAAAGCTTCACTAATCAAACATTAGAGGCAATCAATCAGAAAAGATAAAATACTTCGCAATCAGAACATTAAAATATGTATTTTTGCGGCTGCTTTGGAAAAAAGTAATGGTAAGTGTTCTAAAAAAAACACTTAAATATCTATCAATTAGGAAATTTAGAAAGAAGTATTTATGAAGCGAGTTAATGCGTACAAGAAATTATTTGATGTTGATCAAGACACTGATCTTAAAAAACTAAAAACAAAATATAGAAATTTAGTCAAAGAATGGCATCCTGATAAATTTCAAAATGATGATGAAAAATTCGCTGAAGCAGAAGTGAAAAGCCGTGAAATTATTGATGCTTATCATTTTTTAGTGAGTATTGCACCTGAAACAATAGCTGCAAACCTGGATGAATACAATCAAACTACTTCAGAATCTGGTATTGCTGATTACAAGCACAAAGGTCTACTATTGGAAATTTCATTTTTAGATGGTACTACTTACGAATACTTTGGTGTTCCAAAAAATGTATTCAATAAATTTAATAATTCTGATAAGCAATATCGTTTTGCTAAAAGAAGTATTTTCAATTCTTACACGTATCGTAAATCAAAAAAGGATGCAATAGCAGCCTAAAATAACACTATAATTGTTGCCATTTTCTATCATTAATAGGTATGAAAATGGCAACAAATCTTACCTCTGAAGATTAACTTTCCAAATTAGGATTCCTTTTCCTTTTTCCGTAATCTGCCGATCTACTAAGATCACCCAATCTAAAATAAATATTATCTAAGTTTCAATTC
>JADGFH010000862.1 GCA_016743925.1 Labilibaculum sp. | reverse complement strand
GGTGTTTTCCTTAACAAGTAACCGAGACTCTGAGCATATAAATAAGAGAGATAACGATTTGGGATTCCGTATTGTGTTCTCATTATAAAACATTGAATTTAACATTTTCACAATTATGAGATTTCTTATTACGATTACTTTGTTATTATGTCAAGTCTTGTTGTTTGGGCAAACTGAGTTGAATTCTAAAGTTATTTCAGAAGATAATAAGCCTCTATTTGGAGCAAGTGTTGTTATTCTGAATAGCGCTGATTCTACTTTAATAAAAGGAACGATTACTGATGAACAAGGGGACTTTATTTTCTCCGATATTAAAAAATCGGATTTTCTGATTCATGTGTCGTATATAGGCTACAAAACAAAGATGATACCATCAGTTTTATGGTTGAAAAGCATAAAGCCTATCGTATTAATTGAGTCTGAGAACAAACTGAAAGAGGTTACAGTTACAAAGGCGCGAAATGTTGTTAGAATAGAAGAGAATAAAATTGTTTTTAATGCGCAGGGACTTTCTGAAACGAGAGCAGCATCGAATGCCTTCGATTTGCTCGATTATGTACCGGGGCTATTGGTTCAAAACGATGGGGTTTCGGTTGTAGGAGCGAGCCGAGTAACTCTGGTTATTAATAATAAAATAACCAACATGCCCATGGATCAAATCCTTAATTTTTTAAGATCGGCGCAAGCCAGCGACGTAAAAAATATTGAATACTATTTTGTAGCACCCAAAAGATTTAATGTACGTGGTGCATTAATAAATGTAGAGTTAAAGCATGGTATTGAGAAAGGGAAATACAGTGGTAACTTGAGCGCTAATTATTTACGAGGACGAAAAGACTCTTATAATGGGAATTTGAACTTTTCGATGAGCAGTGGGAAGTTCGACTTGCAGGGTATTGTTAATACAGATCGTAAAGAAGATTTAGATAAGCTAGGCATAGCAACTTTTCTTACCGAAAACAAGACGAGTTTAATTCAACATTCGGAGCTGAATCATGATAAAAAGAAGCAGATGTATAGCCTAAATCCTCGGTTTAACATCAGCGAAAATTCCTATATCGATTTGCAATACAGCTTTATTCCCAGCAAAAATAAGGTGAGCACCTATAGCGAAGTGCGTTTAAATACCGAGTTGGATACCACCATAACAATAAGCAAAAATACAAATAGTGGTGAGTCTGATTATCACAATATCGCTTTCAGTTATAAGGTGTCCGATGCTAATCTTGGAATAACTTACTCCGATTATCAAGACCCCACCAGTCAGCGTATTTACACCTTAAATAATCAGGAGATATTCGAATTGGATTACACAACTTACTCCAATCAGGATATTAAGGACTTTAATACTTTTGCCAATAATACGAGCTCTATTGTAAAAGGGAAATCGAGTTTGGAATACGGTATATCTTATAAAAAAATTGATAATAAATCGTCGTACAAAAAGGAACTGGAGCAATCTCATTTTCGCTTATCCGAAGATAGAGCCAATGCTTACCTCTCATTAAATCATCAGTTTAATTCGAAATTATCAGCTGTTTTTTCCTTGGAACTTGAATACGATAAATTGAATTTTGAGGACGAAAAAAAGCAAGAAGAATTCGATGTTGTGAACGATTATTTTGTATTCCCTACCCTTGATTTAACCTACATGCTTTCTAAAAAGCATATTATAAAATCGAGTTTCGCCTCCTTTTCCGATTACCCTAGCTTTTGGAATTTAACACCCAATACGTGGCATTTAACACCCTATTCCACGGTAGATGGAAACCCTTATTTAAAGCCACAACGTAATTATAACTCTAAACTGATTTATATTTTTAAAGGTAAATACATATTGGCCTTAACTGCCGATTTAGCACGAAACTGGATTTGTCAAGTGCCATTCAATGGCGACGATGGTTATTCTATAAATTACCAAACAGTTAATATCGATAAAAGCGATAGAATTAGTTTGGTAATGGTTCTGCCATTTTCCTTATGGAAACTTATAAGATCTAAATTAACCACTGTTTTGGGAAGAAATAAGCAAACCGATAATTCACACGATGATTATAACATTAATAAAACGAATGTGAATTATTATTTGAGTTTGAATAACAGTATCACCCTCAGTAAATCGAAACAAATATTTGCCGACTTAAATGGCTATTACGCTAGCGGTCGTCCACAAGGTTTTTACGACTTAGACGATTCGTTTAAGGTTGACGCATCCTTACGTATGAAATTGTTTAGCAACGCTTCTCTGTTGGTCTCATGTAAGGATATATTTAATAGTAAAACACCAGATGCTAAAACCGAATTTGTAGAGCAATATAACGATTTCACATTCGATTACGATACGAGAAGAATCAGCCTAGGCTTTATCTATAATTTTGGCGAAAAATTAAAAATGAGAAAGAAACCATCGGATATAAAACCATCGGATAGATTTCAGCGTAATTAAATTTTGCTTTTTGCTGAGAAGCATCGTGAATTAAATAGATTGTAAATAACCCAAAAACAAATCCCATGAGTACATTAAAAAATTTAATTAGCACGCATTTAAGTGCAGAAGAGGTAGAAGCTGTCAATACAGCTTTATCAGCTTTAGAAATAACTT
>JADGFH010000095.1 GCA_016743925.1 Labilibaculum sp. | reverse complement strand
AGACAGGCACTGCAGTGCGTCTCTTCCTTATTAATTTGTTTCCAATATCTTAAATAACTCATCCAATTTTGGAGTAAGAATAATCTCTGTTCTACGATTTTTGCTGCGCCCAACAGCTGATGCATTTGAATCGATAGGAACATATTTGCTACGACCTGCAACAGTTAACCTTTTGGCATCAATCTGTTTGTTGCGGACTAGAATTCGAACAATAGATGTTGCTCGTTTTACACTCAAATCCCAATTGTCTTTTAATGCTCCGCTTCCATTGTAAGGAACATTGTCGGTATGTCCTTCAATCATTACATTAATATCTTTATTTTGAGCCAAAACCCCAGCTAAATGCCCTAAAGCTTCAACCCCTCTTTGGTCAACCTGATAGCTTCCCGATTTGAACAATAACTTTTCATCCATAGAGACATACACTTTACCATTCTTCGTGGTAATGGACAATCCATTTCCTTCGAAACCAGTTAAGGCATTCATTACTTTTTGCTTTAAGGCACGAACAACCTCATCTTTTCTATTTAAAGCAGATTCCAGTTCCTGTAAACGCTTGCCTCTTCTATTTAGTTCTGCTTGCAAAGCATCCAATTTTCGTTTGCGCGCATTCATCTCTTTTTCCAAAGTCAAAACCTCATCTTCGCGCAAGCGAAGTTCATTTTGCGCTTTTTTAATCTGCCCAAGCAAAACCTTTGTTTCTTTGGCATTACCAGCTTGCATTCCCGCCAATTGATTGAGTAAATCCTGATTACTTTTTTCGATTCTATTTAATCGTTCTCGAGCTGATTGCAGTCTTCTGGATATATCTAAGGTATCAGAAAGTAGATTCTTATATTTCTCATCCAAAACATCTAATCTTCCAATTAATTCAGTGTTGGCTTCACTCAACACTAAATTTTTTTCCTTTACCATTTCCAGTTCATCCTGGCAATTTTCTTGCTTGTTTTGAAGCTCTTGAAATTGTCTTGTTGGCACACAAGAAAAGCATAAAAAAACAGATACTAAGATGAATACTACGGGGCTCGCTTTTTTGAACATGTTTAAATTGTACTTTTGTTAGTAATGAAACTTGCACTTCTACAAGCAAATATAAGAATCTGGCATGGGAACACCACACATGAATGGAAGAATACTTTAGTTTTTATTATTATCTTCGTGCATAATTTTGCTTCCAGAATGATCTGTTTATCTAGCATTAGCTAAAAACGATAAACAAATTCTTATTCTGTTAAACGATTGTAAAGGGGATTTCGTACATGGCCAAGTCTGAAAAAGAACTTTTAGATAAAATAAATTTTCCATCTGATCTGAAAAAGGTATCTGAGGACGACCTAATTCAGGTTTGTGAAGAATTGCGCCAAGAAATCATCGAAGAGGTTTCTTGCAATCCAGGGCATTTTGGTGCTAGTTTAGGTGTTGTGGAACTGACTGTCGCCCTTCATTACGTTCTCAATACGCCTTACGACAACCTTATTTGGGATGTTGGTCATCAGGCATATGGACACAAAATCCTTACCGGAAGAAAAGAGGTTTTTCATACCAACAGACAATACAAAGGAATTAGTGGATTCCCTAACAGAGGCGAAAGCGAATATGATGCTTTTACTGTAGGACACTCCTCTACTTCAATTTCTGCTGCTTTAGGAATGGCAACAGCTGCTCATTTAAACAATGAGAAAGATCGAAAAACAGTTGCTGTAATTGGTGATGGATCGATGACTGCTGGTTTGGCTTTCGAAGGCTTAAACAATGCAGCAAACAACAATGCCGATTTATTGGTTATCCTAAACGATAACAATATGGCGATTGATCCTAATGTTGGAGGATTGAACAATTATTTGTTGGATATTACGACATCGCAAACTTATAATAAAGTAAAAAATGATGTTTGGCGATTTTTAGGAAAGTTAAATCGATTAAATCCAAACACTCAAAAGATATTTCAGAAAATAGAACATGGTATTAAAACCATTCTATTAAAGCAAAGTAACATTTTTGAAGCCTTTAATTTCAGATATTTTGGCCCGATAGATGGCCATGATGTAAATCACATGGTTAAAGTACTAAGTGATCTGCAAAAAATTCCAGGACCGAAACTTCTGCATGTTATTACTCAAAAAGGAAAAGGTTTTAAGCAAGCTGAAATAGATCAAACCTACTGGCATGCTCCAGGAAAATTTGATGTAAAAACAGGAGAAATCCTAACTCAAACTCCTACCGAACCTCAAGCTCCAAAATTTCAAGAAGTTTTTGGAAACACTTTAGTTGAGTTGGCTGAAAAAAATGATAAGATTGTAGGTATTACACCGGCAATGCCGACAGGTAGTTCTCTAAATATCATGATGGAGAAAATGCCTGACCGCGCTTTTGATGTTGGTATTGCAGAACAGCATGCGGTAACATTTTCTGGCGGATTGGCCGCAAAAGGAAAGTTACCCTTCTGTGCAATCTACTCTTCTTTTATGCAACGTGCCTACGATCAGGTTATTCATGATGTAGCACTACAGGATGTTGATGTTGTTTTCTGTTTAGATCGTGGTGGTGTAGTTGGTGCCGATGGGGCAACTCATCATGGTGTTTACGACCTTGCTTTTATGCGATGTGTTCCGAACATGACAATTGCTTCCCCTTTGGATGCAATCGAACTCAGAAATTTGATGTTTACCGCTCAGCAAGGAAATATGGGACCATTCTCTATTCGTTACCCAAGAGGAAAAGGTCGTATTATTGATTGGCAAAAGCCATTTGAGGTTCTTCCGGTTGGTAAAGGTCAAAAATTAAAAGATGGAAACGATTTGGCCATTCTTTCGATTGGGCCAATCGGTATGGAAGTTGTTGATGCAATTGAAGAATTAGAAAAAGATGGTTATTCTGTAGCTCACTATGATATGCGTTACTTGAAACCTATTGATGAAGACTTACTACATAAAGTTTTCACAAAACACAAGCAGGTAATTACACTTGAGGATGGATGTATTATTGGAGGATTAGGTTCTGCTGTACTCGAATTCATGAGTGAACATGACTATTACTCCAAAGTAAAACGTTTGGGTGTACCAGATAAATGGGTAGAACAAGGTACTCAACAGGAGTTGTACCGAGAATGTGGCTACGACAAAAACGGTATTATTCAAACTGTTGTTGCTACTTTAAGTAAGCAAATCAATTAGGATTATCTCTGTATCCATCAGAAAAAGGATCGAGACCTTCAAAATCTCCCGTAAATGAATCAATTCTAGTCTGTAATTCTTGATTCATTTTTATGAGATAGATCGTATTCTCAGTTCTTAACTCTATAACATTAATTTTATCGCCATTGGGTTTGTTGATAATTATTAAATCATCCTCATAAATCCCATCAGGAAAAGTCTTAATTAATAACTGAATTAGTTCAATTCCGATACTTTTATAATCCTTAATTACTCTTTTCATCACTCATGGATTAATAATCTCTATCCATCTACTTTTCGTATCCCTATCAATTTAGGGCAAATAAGAGCTTCATACAAAATGTCTGTTACCTTTTATTACTTAATTCAATTTAAGGAATTTAAGAGAATGAAAAAAAACATTTTCATTCTCAAACTCTATTTATAATTTTATTATTTTCTCCAAATCTTCGAAACTCAGTTATTTTGGCTTGCTCCAAAACATGTTAGACAACACATAAAACGTTTTCGCTCAAATAAATTATAATTCTTTAATCTAATCTTAACATTACTAAGAATTAAAAGCCTAGTTTTGCCGTCTTATTCAAAATTTTGATGATTAGAAGATGGTAGATTTTTTTAGAAAAAAAGCAGCAAATTCAAAAGATGATATTTTATCGGGATTAACAGTTGCTCTTGCATTGGTTCCAGAAGCGGTTGCCTTTGCCTTTGTAGCGGGTGTAGATCCTTTAGTTGGATTGTATGCTGCCTTTATGGTTGGTTTAATCACTTCTGTATTTGGTGGTCGTCCGGGAATGATTTCTGGTGCAACAGGTGCAATGGCCGTAGTTTTGGTCAGCCTGGTAAGAGAAGGAAACGAAATGGGAATGGCAATGGCTAACCCTATTCAAGATATGGGATTGAACTACTTGTTTGCAACAGTTGTGCTAGCGGGTGTTCTTCAATTTTTAGCTGGTATTTTCAAGTTTGGTAAATTCGTTAGATTGATTCCCCACCCAGTAATGATGGGTTTTGTAAACGGTTTGGCTATTGTGATTTTCTTATCGCAATTGGGCATGTTTAAAGATATTTCGGGAGGAGAACCTACTTGGTTACAAGGCATAGAATTATATACAATGGTTGGTTTGGTTGCCTTAACAATGGGTATCATGTATTTCCTTCCTAAGATAACAACAAAAGTACCTGCAGCTCTTGCAGCGATTGTAGCTGTTTCAGCTATTGTTATTTTTGGCAATCTTGACGTTAGTACTGTTGGTTCATTTATTAAAGATGGTGGTGGTTCTGGTCTAAAAGGAGGTTTACCAACTTTCCAAAGTCAGTTATTTGCAATGGTTCCCTTAAACTGGACAACCATTACTTTTATTCTGCCTTATGCGGCAATTCTTGCAGCAATTGGATTAATTGAATCGTTAATGACTTTGAACTTATTGGATGAGATAACTAACAGTCGTGGAAATGGAAATCGCGAATGTATGGCTCAGGGAGCTGCTAATATCGTTACCGGATTTTTCGGCGGTATGGGTGGATGTGCCATGATCGGTCAATCGTTGATCAATGTAAAATCTGGTGGACGAGGAAGATTATCTGGTATTATTGCCGCTTCTACCCTATTGGTATTTATCCTTTTCGCATCTCCGTATATCGAAATGGTACCTATTGCAGCATTGGTTGGTGTAATGTTTATGGTTGTAATCGGAACCTTTGCATGGGCGACTTTTAACGTACTATTAAAAATACCAAAAGCCGATGCCTTTGTATTGATTCTTGTTACTGGTTTAACTGTTGTCTTCGACCTTGCTATTGCAGTATTAGTTGGTGTAATTGTTAGTGCTCTTGCCTTTTCATGGGACAATGCCCGTAAAATTCGTGCAAGAAAATCGACTCGAGAAGATGGAACTAAAGTATATGAAATATGGGGACCTTTGTTCTTCGGATCTATCACCACTTTCAATAATAAATTTGACATCGAAAATGATCCAGAATCTGTAGAAATTGATTTTATTGATTCTCGTGTTGCTGACCATTCAGGTATCGAAGCAATTAGCAACTTAGTTGCAAAATATGAGAAGGCTGGAAAAAAGATTAAACTGAAGCACCTTAGTGATGACTGTATTACTTTACTGCAACGTGCCGATGATCATTTTAGATCTGTTATCCTTAGAGATATTGATGATCCGAGATACTATGTTGTTACCAATAAAGTTAAAATTGAGTAAGCTCACATGATATTTGTGATGGAAATTCGTTTCCATTACTTTTTTTTCACCACCTTCCCACGCGGGAGGTGGTGTTTTTGTTTTCGCCAAACAGGTGCACAAAATCATTACTATTTTCATTAGAATCATTTTTTTGTACGATTCTATTCTTCAAGATCGATAATGATCTAAATTTTGCACAAGTAAATTTATCCCACCTTTTCATTTTCAAAATTTTGTACAGAATTATTCGATCTGATTGTTCCAAACACTCTTTTTGCACAAAAAATATCGCCTTGAGAGATTAGAAATGCCTTTTTGTACGAAATTTACGCCCCGAGACTCTTTGTATTTAAATTTTGTACAAAAAGATGAGTAATACGATCTATTTCCAGAAATTGCACACAAAATAATCAGCAAAAGAGCTCTTTACGAAGAAATTTGCACAAAATTTTGGCAATTATTGATCCTAAACTCAAATTTTGTACAATTCTGACAACTTAGACCGTCTAAACGCCTGGAATTGTACAAAATGATCGCCTCAATAGATTTGGTCATTATTTTGCACAAAAAAATGCGCTCTTTCCAAAGCGCATTCATATCGTAATTTTAAATTCTTACAATCCTAGTTTTGCTCTAATATCAGTAGGAATAGCATCCTTATGAAGCATTACTGATATACTCTTGTACTTCATCCAAGCTTCCGAGGCATAAAAGAATCCGCCATGTTTATTTCGATCGGTTCCCCACGAATTTTTTATCATGTAATATTTAGTTCCATTCTGATCTTTTGCTGTACCCACCAAATGCATTAAATGATCTTCGGTTGATTCATAGTTGTCGAAAGCCATTTGACGCATTTCTTGAGTAATTACTTTCTCTTGAACAGGAAAATCCAAACCATAAGTCGACTTTTCATTCTTACTCCTATTTTTCCATTTCGAAATTTCTGCATTATCCATATTTTCAACTTCAGTATTAGGAACTACAGCAACTCCTTTCTGATGAGAAAATCCTTTGTCGCTAACATCACTTACCCAAGCCATTGAATATCCATTTTCGATAGATGAATCAATTAAGTTCATCATTTCATTCAATGGCACATTATAAATCTCTCCTGAAGACCAATTGTCTGGGCCTTCGAAAATAAAACTTTCATAAAACGGATGATGCGTATAGGAACCTATTGTAACGTAATCGTCCATGTTAAGGCCTAAATCATCAGCAAATGTAATGGGCGTATATTCAGTTCCATTGTAAGTAAAAGTTGAAGGAAGCTCTCCTAAATAAGCATCAAGGATTCCATCCAAAGCCTTCATCCAAACTGGTGTCAGTTTTTTATTTCTGTTCTTTACCACTGCATCAACATAGGCTTTTAAAACTGCATCCATTTCGCCATGAACAGGCATACTTTCTCCAATGGTATTTCCAGTGTATATTTCTTGCGGTACAATCCCAAACTCTCGAATCACATTTACAACATCCCAACCCTCAGCTCCAGCCGAAAACCGCTTCGTACCATGAAAGCGTACATAGTCCTCAGCACGCAGGTGATAATTTTTATTCACAATAAACATTTCCGACAAATCGAACTCCCCTTTTCCCAAACGCAAAAGCTCCGATTCTAAAAACGAAATTGTACCGTGAGCCCAACAGGTTCCCGATCGGTGTTGATTTTTAACAGGAGTTGTAGCTAGCTGTTTTTCTATGGTAAACTGATATGATGTTTTGGATACTTCTTTCTCTTGAGCAAAAGAAAGTTGGTTCATCCCGATGAATAAGAATAAGGTTAGTTTAAGCTTATATTTCATTATGGTTTGATTTTGTTGTTTAAATAAATTCAAAACTATTTTAGTAAGCTAATGTATAAATAATTACACAAGTAAAACATAGGCGTGTTGATCTATTGTTCAACTTTTATTAAGTCAATCCAATTCGCAAACACAAGAAATAAGCTAAGATCACAAGTTGAGAAGCACGCGTAAACAAAAAAAATTTCTGTGGAAATAATTATCCACAGAAATTTTTCATTGTTTACTTTATTTCGTGCCAAGCACAAAACTGTACCTAATTAAATATTCGCATAAAGCAAAATCAGCTTACAGCTCAATATTTTATTTCAATTGAATTACAGTTTTACCTTTTTGAATTTTGTAAATTCTGCGATTAATTTCCAGATCAAAATCTTTATTGGTAACAACACTTACTGTACCCTCATCGTAAAGAATATCGGCTACAATATCACCAAACATTAAATTTTTGATTCCATGTTTTTTAGTCTGATGTAAATTCCATTTTACTTTATTATTAATGGCATCAATATCATAAAAGCCTAATACATTTTCAATCAATAAAGAAATAGGACCTAAAGCACTCCAACCACAGAAATCTTCACGTACTCTTTCTTTTTCGCCATCTTTATAAACTCGAAAAGAAGGCAAATTTTCTGATGGGCTATAACATTCCCAAATGGTATGTGGCTCATAATTCTTATAGGTTTTACTCATGTGATCCAATAAATTCTCTGCCATTTGGTTAGCCAAATCAAAATAGCCATACTTCTCGATAGATTTAGTACCCATATATGCAGTTGGTAACCAAATAGCTCCTTTCCAATAATCGCCATACTCGTTGTTGTAATATGGTTCCTGTCTCGAAAGGGTTGGCCATGGATACTCACCTCCAAAATAATTGTGATCGGTGAGGTATTTCGTCATTCTTTCTGCTCTATCTTTTGGCGCAACTTCGGCTAGTAAAACCCAATAAGAAGCAGGTGTTTTTACTTTAACAAATGCATCGTTGTCTTCGCGAATATCGTAATAAAAACCATCCTCTTCGTCCCAATAGTTTTCATTAATCGTTTTCTTTAATGCATCATACTTTGTTTTATAAGTAGCTGCCAACGATTCTTCACCAATTTCATTAGCTAATCGGTGAATATATAAGGCAGCAAGTGCTTGCTGTGCAATCGCATCAACCCAAAGCATGTGACCACCTGTTCCGTAGTCTCTTGGTGTATTATCCATTCCTGATTGAACTCCACCCCACTTATATCCTTTTTCTCTTTTTTCGAGCGCGATATGTGCATGTTCAAAGTGCAATTTGCTTCCTGGTTTCACAGTTTCGAACCACTCGTAATGTCTTTGTAGATATTTGTCTTTTAATAAAAGTTGTTTTAAGTGCTCTTTATCTTTGGTAAACTGATAATATTCGTATTCTACCCAAGGATAAAAAGGTGGGTTATCAGGATGTTGTATTCTTAAGCTCGTATTTGCTTTATCCAACAGTACTTTATAAAAATTTTGTAAACTCTCAACTCCAGGATATACATCAGGTGCATATCTACAAAACAATACCATAAATTCGGTATCCCAAATCCATATTGTATTATCCCACAAACCCTCATCCATGTAGGGTGACTGAGGAATTCCCTCTTGGTGTTTAATCTTTTCGTGAGCCAATTCCCAAGCTTTATAATACAAATTTACATAATCTGTATTCCCTTCAAATACCGGCTCCGGAACTTTACCTTTCAAAAATCCTGTATAATTAATCTCGTTATACACAAGCTCATCACTTACATGCTTAGTTTCTTTGCTTTGGCACGAAACCAGAGCAATTAGCATTAAAAAAATCAGTACTTTATTCATTTTCTTTTAATTACTCAGCAATACATCTGTTATGCTGATCGATTTATAATTAATTTATTTCTTCTTTACCGAAAAAATATTCTTTCCTTCTTTACATTTTAAAGATTTACCATTTACTTCTAAAACATACGGTTGATTAGTATTCACAGTAACTTTACCTCTATCGTAAATGATATCGGTATTTACTGATCCAAACATTAAGTTATTGATACCATGCTTACCATTCTGATGCAAGTTCCATTTCACCACATTACGATTCGCATCAATGTCATAAAATCCTAACACATCCTCAATTAATAATGAAATAGGACCTAAACCCGACCAACCACAAAAATCAGGACGCACTTGTTTTCCTCCATGTTTAGCGGGTTCTGGTTTTGTTGGGTTATAACATTCCCAAATGGTATGAGGCGAAAACTGCTTATAGGTTGCCGCCATATGCTGAATAATTTGCTCAGCTGTTTGACTGGCTAAATCTAAATATCCTTCTTTATCGAGAGCTTTAATTCCCATATAGGCTGTTGGTAACCACATCGATCCTCGCCAATATTCGCCAGATTCTGCGTTAAAATCGGCATCATTACGGGCAACTGTTGTCCAAGGAACTTCACCACCAAATACATCATCATTTTTAACCAAATCGGCCATTTTATCGGCTTGTTTCTTGCTACACATCCCGGCCAACATAGGCCAATAAGATGCTGGGGTTTTGCATTTAAAATGCTCTTTTGTATCCACATTAATATCGTAATAAATCCCGTCCTCTTCGTTCCAATACAATGAATTTACTTTATCCTTAATCTCAGTATACTTTTCAAGCCATTCTTTTTTCAACTCTTTATCTCCAATCTCTGCTGACAATTCAGAAATTGCCTTTGCAGACAAGCCTTGTTGTGCAATGGCATCAATCCATAGCATTTTTGAATTATTGGGTCTTTCTTTTTTTGCATGGGTACCTGTTCTTCCCCTTGGGGTGTTGTCCATTCCACTTCGACCACCTTCCCAATGATATCCATCCTCTACCTTTTTAATACAAATTCCGTAGTGTTTAACATTGGGTAATTTGAAACCCGGCAGTGATGTTTCAAACCAATCGAAGTGTTTTTGGAGATACTTTTGCTCGTGCAATAATTTCTCAATCCTCGATTTATCATTGGTCAATTTGTAATACTCTAGCTCCGTCCATGCAAACAAAGGAGGATTATCTAATATATGGATGGCTACATTGGTAATATCTCCATCGTGTATTGGTTTGTAAAAATTATCAAGACTTTCTATACCCGGAAAAACATTGGGTGCATACTTACAAAAATGCAGCATAAAACAGGTATCCCAGATCCATATCCAATCATCACTAAACGCTTCGTCCATATAAGGACTTTGAGGTATGCCTTTTATGTGATTGTAAGCTAATTCCCAAGCTTTCCAAAATAAATCTACATAATCTGGATTCGCCTCAAAAACTGGATTAGGAAGAGTAGACCTATCTAAAGGAGCTTTTTGTGCATAGACACTTAAAGTTGTAATACAAAAAATTAAAACAAATAATTTTTTCATCAATTCAATATTTCGAAGATTACTATTTTTTAAAATATTGCCAGATTCTCTAACAAAGTAATCAGGCATCAATATATCGGGTGTTGCATCGCACGTTTTTTTTACCAAACTTTCAACTCACTTCTCATGGTAAGTAAATTTTCTTGATATCAGTGGTTAGAACACAAGTATTCCCATAACACCCAATATCATTCCAACTTACATCGTATGCAATGATAAAATCATAGTTAATTATTCTTCTTTAAACCAATTGCCACCGTCATTAACCATTTCTTGTTTCTGTTTGTACATGGATTCTTTCATACGCTCTAATAACTCGGGATGTTTTGATGAGATATCATTGTGCTGTCCCGGATCTTCTCTTACATTATACAATTCAAAATACATTGGCTTCTGTAATAATAACGCTTGCATATGACTTTTTTGAAAACTCCATTGCGACCATGTCGGTTCTCCTTCTTCAGGTTTAAATAAAGCTTCATCTCTTTCCATATAATCAATCTTCCATGTTTTCGGTTTATTCTGATAACCAAGAAGTACCATTTCATTATTACGAAGCATACAGATAGGATCGTGAAAATAACGATAAAAAAAGATAGGCGTTTTTCGTTCTTCTGCTCTATTTCCCTCGAGTAATGCAGGTGATAAATCAATTCCATCAATTTTTCTATCTGGTGAAACTTTGGCATTTGTAATACTGGCTATGGTAGGGAGTACATCTGTAAAATGACCTATATTTTTAGACATTGTGCCTTTCCGAATTTTATCTTTCCAGTACGCAATAAATGGCACTCGGATACCACCTTCGTATTGAAAACACTTTTCGCCACGTAATGGATCATTTGAACCTAAATAGTGAGAACCATTATCAGAAGTAAAAAGGATGATGGTATTTTCTAATAGTTTCTTTTCACTCAAAAACTTTATAAAATCTCCAACTGCATAATCCATATTCTCAATACATCCGTAGTAAGCTTTGTTTCTTTTATGTCGATTTTTTAAACTATCAGGTGCAGCTTCGGTGGAGTGAGGCTCATGAAACCATAGATTAATATAAAAAGGACTCTCTTTATCCTGAAGTCCATCTAGCCATTTGGTTGCCTCCTCGACTACTAATTGACAAGAATATCCTTCTAATGGACCAATTTTATCTTTGTTTCTAATAAAATTAATCGGGTTACGATGTGATGGTTTTGCGTTATTATGCGTCCAAAAGGCATAGTCGAAGCCTTGATCTATTGGTACTGGCTGTCCCATATTCTCTGATGTTAAATGCCATTTCCCGAAATGTCCGGTTGAATATTTTTTTTGTTTTAGAACTTCAGCGATGGTTGTTTCTTGGGCTTCTAAATGCATAGGTGAATCTGAAGGAATCCAATTATAAATACCCAAACGGGTCTTATTCCTTCCGGTTAGGAGAGCTGAACGTGATGGTGAACAAACTGCTGCACCGCTATAAAAATCGGTAAAATACATTCCATTTTTGGCTAAATTATCGATAAAAGGTGTTCGACTGGTCGGTGCGTTTTCAGATTGAACTGCATTCTGATTTCTATAACATGACAAATCGTTGTATCCCAAATCATCAGCCACTATTATAACAATATTGGGAAGTTGTTCGGCGTCAGAAATTTGATTTTCATTAGATTGTTTTACCTCTTTCTGCTGACATCCGATTAGAGATAAAATAATTCCAATCGCTATAAAAAAAACAGATATAAATTTTCTATTTGCAATGATAATC
>JADGFH010000861.1 GCA_016743925.1 Labilibaculum sp. | reverse complement strand
ATAAATGTTAAAATCTAAAAAAGATGATATTTTATGTCACCCTTTTTGGTTTTATGTTGTCTATAAGATGTAAGCTTTTAGTTAGTATTGATTTGATACATTGTGGTTAGTGGTACGTTATCGAATAGATAATAAACAAATCAATATAAAGTTTCCTAAGGCGCACTTACCCCAAGTGCGCCTAATTTATTATTCATGCTTTTTGCCGAAAAATTTTACTATTAAAAATAGTAGAATAAAGCCTAATGGAATTAATATCCATGATGAAACGCCATAGGCAGCAGGAAGTAAACCAGCAAATATGGCGATACTTCCAACGGTTAAAGCATATGGTAATTGGGTTCTGACATGCTCTATATGATTACATGAGCTTGCCAAAGAACTAAGTATTGTCGTGTCCGAGATAGGAGAACAATGATCGCCCAACACAGATCCAGCAAGTATTGCAGAAACGGTAATGTAGAAAATATCCATACTTTCGATACTATCCATACCAGCCGAGTGGCAAAGAGCCCAAGAAGCTGGAAGAATTAGAGGATATAAAATTGCCATTGTTCCCCAGGATGATCCTGTGGAAAAAGCAATGAGTGCAGATAGTATAAATGTTAAAGAAGGTAATAGAAAGGGAGAAACATTAGTCGCAATCAAAGTATTTGAAATAAAATCTGCGGTATGCATATCTTTTGTAATATCAGCAAGTGCCCAAGCCAATACCAATATTAGAATTGCAGTTAGCATTGTTTTAAAGCCGCTTACTAATGCTTCTACTGCTTTAGTAAGTGTCAGTATTCTTTGTCCAAGACTTAATGCTACCGCTGCTAAAACAGCAGATAAAGAAGACCACAATAAAGCAAGATAAGAATCCGATGCACCAATGATATGCGATAGCTTTTTACCAAAAGTAAGATGTGTGTCATTCCAAATAGTTGTGTCCCAACCTGTATAAACCAAACCTGCAAAAGTTCCGAAGATTACAATGAATACTGGTATTCCTGCATTGTACCACCTTGTTGGAATACTTTTGGTAATTTCCATTTCCTGTAATTCTGCGGTTGGTGTATTCGTTTCTTGCTCTAATTTTGACTGTTGTCGGCATTTTTTTTCAGCTTTTAGCATAGGACCAAAATCTTTCTTGAGAAGAATCAGCATTAAAATAAAAAATAGCGTAAAGAATGGGTAAAATCTGGTCGGCAAGGAGTGTAAGAAAATACTATATGGACTTTCGTCTATGTTAATTTGCATGGTAGCTGATTGAATATAGCTCAATTCAATTCCAATCCATGTTGTGATCATGGCAATTGAAGCCACTGGAGCGGCAGTTGAATCAACAATATAAGCTAGTTTTTCTCTAGAAATCTTTAATCGGTCAGTTACTGGTCGCATAGTATTTCCTACGACAAGTGTGTTTGCATAATCATCAAAAAAGATGAGAACCCCTAAAAACCAGGTTACAAATTGTCCTGACCTTCTACTGTTTGCAAATTTTGATAATTTATTAACAACACCTTGCATTCCTCCATTTTTAGTAATTAGGGTGACCATGGCACCAATTAGCATCGAAAATAAGATGATTGAAATATGGCCAGAATCAGAAAGAGATTCTAGAATATAGGTGTCGGATATGGCAAAAATAGCTTTGAAAAAGGCTGAGTATATCGATGCTTCTTGATAAGAGAAAATGATTAATGTTCCTGAAAAAAGGCCAATAAATAAAGCTGAAAAAACTTCTTTAAAAAAGAGAGCCATTAAAATGGCGATGAGTGGTGGAAGTATGGAAAGCCAAAGAGGAATAGGATTAATAACTTTAGAAAAAGAACGATTTCCAATTTTAAAAGATATATTTCCTTTTGTTTTAAATATATACTCGAATTCAAATTGACTATTGTTTCTTACAGCAAGAAATTGCTGATTGTTTACATCCACCCAAATACTATCCTTTTCTATTATTGCTAAATTTGAACTTTCAATAGGAATAACAATTGAAGTAGGAATATCTACAATAATAATTTTTGGTAGCTCTACTTGAAGTGTAGGGTTGGAATTATTGGATGAAAAACTTATTAATGGCAGATGAAAAAATACAATGAAAAGTAGAAAGAAAGGGAATCTTTTGAGCATAGAAGTTAGTTTTAGGCAGAGCTAATATAATAATTTTGCAATCTTAATGCTAATTGATTTATTGCTAGGAAGTACTTCTATCAGTATTAGAATTCTTTTTTTAATCGGTAAAATTGGTTATTTTGGAATTAGTAACTAAAATGTAAAAAAGTGGACGGAACAGATGATCTTTTTAGAATGGATAATAATAACATCAGCCCTACAAAGGGAAAGGTGCTTATTGCAGAACCTTTTTTAGAGGGACGTTATTTTAAGCGTTCACTTGTGCTTTTAGCGGAGTATAATGAAGATGGTGCTGTAGGTTTCGTCTTAAATAAGCCAATTAATTTAACTGTTGATGAGGTTCTAATAAATATAGCTCATTTTGATGGTGATGTTTTTATTGGAGGCCCTGTAAAATCGGATAGAGTTTATTACCTACATACCATACCAGAGTTAATACCACAGAGCATACATATTTACGATAATTTGTATTGGGGAGGAGA
>JADGFH010000094.1 GCA_016743925.1 Labilibaculum sp. | reverse complement strand
TTTAATACGCGCTCTTTAGCTTTCATCTTTATTGTTTTATTATTTCACTGATGTAAATATCGATAAAAGATGCTTTCCTAATGGGGGACAAAACTTACATAAATAGGTATTGTTGTATTCGTGATATAAATATAAATACGTGTTTTTAGTTTGATAATCAGTGTACATTATTTTGTTATGCAAAAAAGGCTTCTCATATGAACTGCACCCCAAATGTTGTGTCCAACTTTTTGGGGGCACTTCAATACCGAGAAGCCTTTTTTCAATATTTTGTTTGATAATTAAATTGGATTAATCCCAAAACTGATAAAACAAAGAACAACAATGGTGACCAATAAATAATAGATAAGTGCGGGAATGGCATTAATACGGATGATTTTGCCACCCACACCAATGCAGCCAACGGTTGCCATTACTGCAACCACATTGTTAATACAAATCATATTTCCAACTGCGGCACCAATGCATTGCATACTCAATATCAAAACAGGTGGTATTTCTAACATTTCCGAAACTTCGAACTGAAAGGAAGAAAATAAAATATTCGATACGGTTGCCGATCCAGAAATAAACGAACCTAACATTCCTACAAAAGTGGCAAATAAAGGATATGCTTTACCTGACCAACCAGAAACAGCATCGGCCATTTGCGATACCATACTTAATTTTTCGCTGCCTCCTGTATTTAGCATGATTTGAACCAAAGCCACACCAGCTACCAGTGCTATTGCAGCTCCTGAAAGTTGATTTATACTTTTCTTACAACTTTGAACGATGCTTTCCTTTTTCATACCGAAAAGGAACCAGGAAACCATGGCAACCAGCATAAATGGAATTACACCTGGCAAGTAGGCCCATTTAAAACTATAGCTTAGTCCATCCAAACCAAACCACTGGCCAACTTCTAAACCTATTTTCTGAGAAAGCATTATCGATTTTAGTCCGAACGCGGGTATGCGAGTAACAAGTAGAATGATGGCTATTAAGAAGTAGGGGATCCAGGCGCGTATTAGCGACATGCTGTTCTGTGGTAATTCTTCCTCAACCTCTTCGGTTTCTGCTGATGTCCAATCGGCTTCCCATTCTTCCTTTGCAGGGAAACGCCAGATTGTTTTCGGCATGAGGAATCCTTTTTTAGCTGCTACAATAACAACTGCCATACCTACAAAAGCACCCATAAGCGATGGGAGTTCTGGTCCAACAAATAAGGCGGTTAATAAGTACGGAATTAGAAAGGCCAGAGCTGTAAAAATAGCAAAAGGAGCGACTTCTAAACCTTGCTTAATGGATCGGTCTTTACCAAAAAAACGAGTCATGATACAAATTCCCATCAAGGGAATCACGATTCCAACTATCACATTGGGTATGGTTACCCATTTGGTAAGTAATTCGGTAAAATGACTTGGGTCGATACCTTTATCTACCAGTGAGGATTGCAGGGTTTGTGTGGCCCCAAAAAAAGGCGTGCCAACCACTCCAAAGGTTACAGGTACCGAATTAAAGATAAGGGCGACAATAGCTGCCGCTAAGGGAGGAAAACCAAGACCAACAAGTAAGGGAGCTGCTAAGGCTGCGGGTGTTCCAAAACCTGCAGCACCTTCGATAAAGGCACAAAACATAAAGCCAATAATAAGGGCTTGTATTCTGTGATCGGCAGTGATGGAGGTGAAACCTTTATTGATAACGGCCATGGCTCCCGACAATTTGAGTGTGTTTAGAATAAGAATGGCGCCAAAAATAATGACTAAAATATCGAAAGCTTTTAGGGCTCCAAATACGGTGAAGGCTGTTATTTCGCTTACGTTTTTATCCCAGGAAAAATATGCCAATACGGCAGCTATTAACCATGCCATTGGCAATACGCGTTTGGCAGGCTGATTAACAATCGTCATCATTATTATCGTGAAGACGATGGGAATAAATGAAAATAAAATATCCATACAGTTTTGCTAATAAATAAAAATCATGCGGACTTGCCGCATGATTGAGAGTAATGTTTTATAATTGAAAAGCTTACCAAAGAGGTGAGTCTTTTTTAATTCTAGAATGTTCTTTTATCAAAAGTGCTTTTAATTCTTTAAATTTTTCGGGATACAGTTCCGATACATCTTTATCCTGATGCTGATCATTTTTAAGATCAAAGAGTTTAAAGTCGGTAAGTTGAGCCGATCTGATATCATTTGTAAACTTGCCTCTAAAACGTCCTCTGGAATATTCACCACCATCCCAAAGTGCCGTTATACACCAGTTGTCAACTCTCATTACCGAATTTGGTCCTTTCATCGGAGCATAAAAATGCCACTGAAGCGGCGTTTCTCTTTGGAAATCTTCCTGTAATAAAAGAGGTGTTATATCTGATCCATCGCATTTCACAGGCATATCAACTCCTGCTATTGCTGCAAATGTAGGTGCAAAATCGACATTGCTAATTGGGTTTTCGATAACCGATCCGGCTTTAATATGTCCAGGCCAATATGCAATTCCCGGTACTCGAATGCCACCTTCCCATAAATAACGTTTCCGACCTTTTAATTTCCCGGCAGAGCCATACGATCTGGCAAAATAGCCTGAAGTCCAACTAGCTGGTCCGTTATCAGATGTGAAAATAATGAGGGTATTCTTATCGAGCCCCATTTCTTTTAGTTGTTTAAGGTATCTGCCAATGGCTCTATCCAAATTACTTACACAAGCATGATAGATTGCCTTTTTACCGTCGGCACAATACTTCTCGAGCATATCCGGAGCTGCAGCTACAGGTTCATGAGTTTCATGAAAAGCAATATACTGGAAAAAAGCTTGTTGTTTATTCTCTCTTGTTTTTAACCATTTTAGAGCATCTTTCACTACAATATCGCAGGAATAGCCATGTTGCTGATATAGTTTTTCCCCATTTCGATAAAAACCGTTTGGGGATAAATGATGAGCACTGTATTGTGTGGTAAAATAGTAATCGAAACCATGATCGGAAGGCATCGGTTGCGAGCCGTCCATCGTTCCGTTTAAATGCCACTTGCCGTGATGAGAAGTTTGATAGCCTTTTTGTTGTAATATTTTGGCAATGGTAACTTCACGGGGTCTTAAATGATGAATAGAGTCGGGAGCAATCCAATCGTAAACGCCGGTTCGGTTGGGAATTTTCCCTGTCAAAAGACCAGCTCGCGAAGGAGAGCACATTGGTGCAGAGGCATAACAATTGGTAAATACGGCACCTTGTTCACACATTTTATCAAGTTCGGGAGTCATAATCTTTGTATTCCCAAAACAGCCTAAATCTCCGTAGCCTAAATCATCGGCCAGCAGAACCACAATATTGGGTCTGCTAGCTTCTGAATTTGTTTTTATATTCTGACCATAGCAAAGTGTTGAACACAGAGCTAATCCAATTAATAACTTATTTCTCATCTGAAAAAACATCTTTAATTTTCACAATCTGGAAAACTAAATCAGCTTGACTCCCTTCGTATAAAATACCAATGGTTTCGTCGTCAATTTTACTCATACATGAGTAGCCACGTCCGCCTTTTTCATCAAGTAACAATTGATATTGATTTGACCAGTTTTCACCATCATCCATGCTTACTTTAATGGTCATGTGATCTCTTCTTTTTTTAGAATTTGGATTGCTAAAAAGAACCAAACTTTTCATTTCACCATTCACAAGGAAATTCTCTTTTATCAGGCTGGCCATACAAGTTGGTTCTTGTAGTGCACCTCTCGATGTGGCATGTTCGGTCCAAGTTTTTCCAAAATCTTTTGTGATTGCAACAGAACGACCATTGGTCTCCGATTTGTCTTTACCATTTCGGTTGTCTCGCATGTTCAACATTAAACTACCATCGTTTAATTCGATCACTTGAGCTTCAGTGGTATTCGATTTAGCACCAGTTCCACAAGTCCATGTTTTGCCATGATCTTTACTCGAAATAATGGTGGAGTGAGGCATATCATTTTTGTCTTTAAACTGAGCTGGGAATACCAAAGTACCATCTTTCATGGTGATTCCTTTTCCCGGACCTTGTAGCATTAAGTACCACTCTTTTGTTTTTACTTGTTTGGTGATGTTAATTGGTTCAGACCAGCTTAATCCATCATCTTCCGATTTTACCAATACAAATTGAGAGGTTTTTATTGGTTCCAAACCAGGACGTGATGCCCACCAGTTACGTTTTCCTGGATGACCATGAGCCCAAACAGCAGCTACCCAAATGGTATTATTCGATCGGTCGACAAGAACTGAAGGATCGCCAATTCCATTTTCTTTTTGAGGTAATCCACCCCATTCACCCATGTCCATAATTACTTTCATAGGTTCCCAGCTTTGACCACCATCAGTACTTCTGTGCATTCCAACGTCAATGTCTTCCTGTAAATCAACACCACCATTTCTACGGATATCATAAACACCGATTAAGGTGCCTTTGTTTGTTGTTGCCAAACCAGGAATACGGTAAGTATGAACATTGTCGTCGCCATGCTGACGCATTCCGAATCCGAAACGTAAAGGCTTTATTTTTGTATCGTGTGAAAGGTTGACCTTTTTCTTTCCAAAAATTACCTGACTACAATCCAAAGAAAATCCATCGGTAAGCTTAATCTTTTCTTCTGTTTGAACAGAAATAGAAAAAAAGTTTTTACCTGATTTCAATTTCATATTGCCATCAATGGTAAACTTGTTTTTTTCAGCTTCTATTTCTCCAAACAGTTCTTTCTTTTTTTCTTTTTTAGTACCTGATATTTTGAAAATCTGAACTTTTTCGATCATTTTATGATTTCCATCTTTTATTTCAAGTTTGAAAGCGCTAAGGACTTTCATTTTATCATTTCCTTCGAGTACCAGTTGTAATACTTCATTGTATTCTTTGTTGTTAAGAATAGGAATCTGCTTTTGATTTACCTCAACAATATTGCTTTTCTGTTCTTGTGCGTTTGCGCATCCAGCCAGAAATAGAGCCATTAAGAGAGCTCCTGTTTTTCGATTAATGAATTTCATGAGTTTTATTTTAAGTTTGTTTTTTTGTATAAATAATTAGGATATTCCCATTCAAAATCTACTGTTTTTTTTCGATATTCATGATTAGGATAAAGTTTCACAACACTATCCATTTCTTGTGTTAATTGTTTTAATTTGAGTGGGTCTTTTAATGGATCAGCTGTTTTTATTTGCCACTTTTCTAATGTTCTTTGCAAGAGAACAAGTTCATCCTTAAAATCAGGATTCAAAGAAAGATTCGTCGTTTCTAAAGGATCATTCTCTAAATCATATAATTCATAAACAGGAGGTAAGGTCCACGTTTGATAGGTTTTGGTCCAGAGCGAATCAGCCAAGACCATTTCAGCTAGGGATGTTCCTCCAGCAAAATGACCTTGTTGAGCTTGATAGAATTTAACATGTGGATTTTCACGACGCACCAGATTGTGAATTAATTTAAATCTTTTTCCTCTTGCACTTCTGCGAGGAAAGAAGAAGAAGGGTGCTGATCCTTCTCCATCTGCAAAAACGTAATTTCTCTTTTCATAGCTTTTATTCCCTGTGCATAATGGCAAGTAGGAAACTCCTGGTAAACTATCTGGTTTCGAAATGCCGGCAGCATCTAAAATCGATGGTAATAAATCGATAGAAGAGATCAATTCGCTTTTTACCTGACCTGCTTTAACCTTATTTGGCCAGGATACAGCTAATGGAACTTTTAAAGCACCCTCGTAATTACTGCATTTACCTCTTGAGAATTGCGCGCCATGGTCACCCATGTATATGATAATGGTATTGTCTAATTTGCCTGTTGTTCGCAGGCTGTCCATTAGCATTCCAACTGATTCATCCAATCGGTTCATGCAATTGTAATAGTTGGCCGTGTATTCTTTTAAGCGGTCGCTTGTTATTCCAACGTATGGTAATGAACTTTCTATATCGGATTGCTCCACTACTGTTGTTGGTAATCCTTCAACTTGTTTTTGAACCGGAAAATGGGCATCAGGAAAGTTAACCATCAAGAAAAAAGGTTCATCCGACTCTGTGGCAAATTTCTTTGCATATTGCGCGTATCGGAAAAGTTTTTTCTTCGCGAAGTTAGCACTTCTAATCCCCCAATAATCGAAAGGAATAGCCGATTCGGGATTCACGTGTATTTTGCCCAAACAGCCTGTTCGGTAGCCTTCTTCTTTCAAATACACAGGTAGCGTTTTAAAATCTTGATGCATTCTGTATTTGTGTGTCGCCAAGCCAATCTGTCCATTTTGGTGTGGATATAAACCCGTAAAGATGGTGGAACGAGAAGGACTGCAAACGGAGTAGGTTACAAAGGCATTTTCGAATTTCACCCCCGAGTTAACCAAACTATCCAGTACAGGAGTGTGTACAGATTTATTGCCGTAACAACCTAAATCAGGACCATTGTCTTCTGAAATGATGAGTAGAATATTAGGTTTTGGGCTTTCTTTTTTTTGTACTTGCGAATTGCATGCTCCTAGTGCTAAAAGGCAGGAGAGGCCTAATAGTAACGGGTTCATTTGATGGATATTTATCATTTTGGATGAGTTAATTATTACCCTGCTAAGATACATACCCTAGCTTTGTGAAAGGGGGATAAATCATACAATAATGGGGAATAGATGGGTCTGGATTGAGGGTGGAAGAATAATGGGCAGGATTTAATTTCCACTGACAAATTTGTGGTATTAAAATTTATATTGTGGACATGCTGCATTGTACTATCAAATTTAGCATATCCATAATGGACTTGCAACAAAAAAGTGGGCAATCAGTTAAGTCCTGCCGCATTCTTTTAAATTATTTCATGAAATTTTGTTTCGGGTTCGTTTCGGGTTTTTTAGAAATATAAAAAGGTCATTTCCTTTGTAATTGAAATTAAAAGGAAATGACCTTATGTTCGGTTAGTTAATAATCTTCATCTACCAATTCGGCCCACGAAATTACGCCAACTTCGTTTGCCCATTGTTGCCATAGTGCATCCAATTCTCTCACTTTTTCGGGCATTTGTTTTGCCAGATCATTGGTTTCGGTTCTATCCTTGCTTATAAGATAGAGTTCCCATCTGCCTTTTTTTGCATATTTGCGAACCGGTTTCCAGGTACCAGGGAATTCTGAAACGAGTTTCCAATCTCCTTTTCGGATGGCTCTATTGCCTTCATGCTCCCAACAAATAACACGTTCGTTCTGTTGGTCGACTTTAAGTAACTGCAGTAAATTTTTGCCTTTCAGGGGATGTATTTTGTTGCCATTGTATTCTTCAGGGTAAGTTGCTCCCGATATCTCAACGCATGTAGCCATAATGTCAATTAAGTGTGCCGGACAATGCCTTATTGAACCTGCATCAGTTACTTCATTAGGCCATCGTACAATAAAAGGGGTAGAAATTCCACCTTCGTGCAACCAGCTTTTATGTCGTTGAAAGGGAGCATTAGATAAGTTGGCCCACTTAACACCATAGCTGCCAAATGTGCTGGGTCCACCTAATTTTTCATTAGGAAAATCACCTGCTTTAACTTTTTCACCATTGGGCGCAAATTCTGGAATGAGTTTACTTGTCCAAGGTTTTCCCCAACGTTCGATTGTGCCATTTAAATGCCCTTCGGCAGAACCCCCATTATCTGATAAAAATATTACTATCGTGTTTTTATCTACACCGGTTTCTTTAAGGGTATTCATTATTTTACCAATGCCTGTATCCATTTGTTCTACCATGGCAGCAAACACTTCCATTCGGTGGGATTGCCATTTTTGATAGGGTTCCATATTCCAATCGACAGATTGCTCGTCCCGTTCAGCTAAGTTGACAGAGGAATCAATAAGGCCTTCATTTTTGAGATGTTGTAAGCGCTTTTCACGCAGAATATCCCATCCTTCATCAAACTTACCTTTGTTGCTTTGAATGTATTTTTCACGAGCATGAAGAGGATAATGAGGGGCGGAGTAGGCTACATACATGAAAAATGGCTCTTGGTTTTTAACGGCATCTTTTATGTAATTTACAGTGGTATCGGTCTGCACATCAGTATAGAAATAGTCCCCTTTTGCTTTTATCGGATTATTACCATTGTATAAGCCGGCAGGATCCCATAAACTACCATAACCAGGAAGTGTACCATAGAATTTATCGAAGCTCCTTTGCAATGGCCAGTTTGAGGTATCCCCTTCAGGTTGAATATTATCTGTCACATGCCATTTACCAGTCATCATGGTTTGGTAATTATTAGCTTTTAATACCTCGGCAATAGTGAGTACATTTTTACTCAGTTTGCCTTGATAAGCTGGCTTGCCTCTATCTTCAGTCATGTGACCGATTCCTGTTTTATGTGGATATTGTCCACTTAATAAGCTGGCTCTTGAAGGACAACAGCGTGCCGTATTGTAGAACTGCGAAAAACGAACTCCTTGTTTGGCTAATTGGTCTATGTTTGGAGTGTTTAATTGCCCTCCATAGCAGTTGATATCGGAATAACCAAGATCATCAGCCATGATAATAACAATATTTGGAGGCGTCTGTTTTTCTTCTGTTTTAGTAGTATTGTTGGAACAAGCTATACTTAGGAAACATAAGATTAGAGAGCTTCCTAAATATATGTTTCGTAAATTAATCATATCTGAATTGTTAGTTATTTGAGATAAAGTTTTTAATCAGATTCATCCATACCTGATACCCTCTGCCATTCAGGTGTAAGCCATCTTCGGTTAAGTCTTTTCGAAGTTTGCCACTGGCATCGGAAAATGTGCTGTGCAGGTCGATATAATCGATTCCTTTTTCCTGAGCTAATGATTTGAGTTTATTATTTAAGGTTATAATCATATCATTTTTATTCGTATGATTTTTAAACTGCTTCAATTCATTATTAACAGGTAGTATCGATTGTATGAAAATTTGTGTGTTTGGGGATTCTTCTCGTATTTGCTGATAGATTCTTTTGTAGTTCTCAATAATATAGTCGATAGATTTTCCTCTGGCCAAGTCGTTGATTCCTATTAGAAGAAATATTTTTTGAGCTTGAATGCGGGTGATATCTTTTAAGCGAAGTAATATACCATCAGTTACATCTCCGCTTATACCACGGTTAATGCATTTGTTATTATCGAAATATTCATCCCATTCAGCTCCATCGGAGATGCTGTTTCCAAGAAAAACAACTTCATCTTCCATATCGGGCAAAAGAGAAAATTGATGTGAACGATGGTAATAGTAAGCGCTAAATTTTGGACGAGAGCTAATGTTTTTATTTTTTTTAGCATAAGAGCTAAACAGACTATCCAATGTCTCTTTTTCTATTTTATGGAAACGAATCTTTTCATTAGCCTTTTCTTGCCCCGTTTCGTAAAGTAAGCCTAAGCCTCCGTCGTATAATCTGATTAAGGAAGAATAAGCTGCAGGATCTTTACTTATAGGTAATGTGAGTGGCCATGTTTTTGCATTATCGAAGCTGAATCGAATCGTCATGTTTTGGCGACCTTTATGGCTTGCCGGATTACTAAAGGCCATAATATTAAAGGCATGTCCTTCCCAAATAGAAGCGTAGCGGGTGATACTGGCATTGCAACGAGGATCTATTAAAGTACTATCTTGCCAAATCTCAGACCATGTTTGCCCGGCATCATCAGAAATAGCAATGGAACGGTATTTTAATTTTCGATTTCGCATGTTCTGCATTAAAGTGCCATTAGGCAATTCAACAACTTTTGTTTCTCCAACCTGTAATCCTGTAGGGGCTGAAACTTTCCATGTTTTACCATGATCATCGCTATATATGTTTCGGGCGTGGGTTTGAAAACTGCCATCACCTTTAAGGTCTTGTTTAATTACAAGAGGCTGAATTAACCTTCCATTTCGTGTTTGTATGCCATGACCCGAAGCTGCAAAAACGCCTTCCCATGCAGGATCTTTCACCATAGGATTTAATTCTACAGGTTGAGACCATGTGTCACCATCATTGTCGGAATAGATGTATTGAATATGTTGAGAATTCATGTCATTGGCAGCATTGCTACCCGGTTTTGCTTTATGAATACTGATACCAGGAGGCGCATAGGCATAAAAACAAAAGATACGTCCCGTTATTTTATCAATGATTAGACTTGGATCGCCACAACCATGATCTTTAGGTAGATCTAAAATTGTTATTTGTTCTTCCCATGATTTCCCATGATCGAAACTTCTTCGCATCACTAAATCAATATTTCCGGGCAAATCCGATGAATTATCCATTCTTGCATCTGAAATGGCAAGAACAGTTCCTTTAGTACTTACTTCTAATGCTGGAATTCTATAAGTATGAACATTTGATACACCTCCAATAAATAATTCTGTAGACTGGTATTGTGCTTTAAGGGAGAGGCATAGTGTTAATAAAAGTAAGCTTGTGGTTATACGTGAGAATAAGTGACTTTTCATTTTAGCTTAAGTGAGTTATTTGGTTTAAATTTTTCTTCGAAGAATGTTCTCTTCTTCCAATTTTTGTTTTTAGGTATATAAAGTAATCGATAAGTGATAAAATAAACAAGTATTTTAAAAGAGTACCTTTAATGCTAAAAATTCTAGAGTGCCTGATTTTAGTGATGAAAATGGTAATGTAAGTTTGTCGAGGTTGTATTGTTGCCCCGTTTTTGTAATAATTATCAGCCCTAAAAAAAATCCCCTTATTTGGTAAGTTTTGAATCCCCTTAATATTATTATAAACCGATATTTTTGTTTGAGTGTTGTATTCGATGTTATTGGTATGGCTGTAAATTGCAAGTATTAGATAACTCCAATTTTATGAGATGAAGATTCTTGTAAAATTTCAAATATGAGTTAATATATTTAACTTGAGTTTGATGGGTTTGAATAGATTCACATTTGAATTTAAAATTATCTGTAACAGTACAGTAGTTTGATAAGGTGCGCACATTCATAATTGAATAGAATAAATGTATTGAAATATATAAAAAGAATAGTATGAGGCTAATTATTTTACCAGAGTATAAATCATTGTCGAAGTGGACTGCAAATTATATTGCTAAGAAGATTGAGATAAGTAGATCTACAAAAGAAAAACCATTTGTACTTGGTTTACCAACAGGTTCTTCTCCATTAGGTACCTATAATGAATTGATTTCATTGTATGAGGCAGGAATGGTTTCTTTTAAGAATGTAATTACTTTTAATATGGATGAGTATGTAGGAATTCCTCAAAATCATTCACAAAGTTATCACACTTTTATGTGGGAGAATTTCTTTAATCATGTTGATATTCCGAAGGAGAATGTGAATATTTTAAATGGCAATGCCGAAAATATAGAAGAAGAATGTGCTCGGTACGAAGCAAAAATTGCCAAAGTTGGTGGTATTGATTTATTCTTGGGAGGAATCGGGCCCGATGGACACATTGCATTTAATGAACCAGGCTCTTCTTTAGGTTCTAGAACAAGGTTAAAAACCTTAAACTATGATACTCGTCTGGCAAACTCACGTTTTTTTAATGATGATGTAAATACCGTTCCTAAATATGCTTTAACAGTAGGTGTTAAAACTGTAATGGATGCTAAAGAAGTTTTGATTATTGTGAATGGACATTCCAAGTCAAGAGCTCTAAAAAAGGCAATTGAAGAAGGGGTAAATCATATGTGGACAATTAGTGCTTTACAATTACATCCTAAAGGAATGATAATTTGTGATGAGGAGGCTACCTATGAATTGAAAGTTGGTACCAGTAAATACTTTAAGGAGATTGAAAAAGATTTTATTGAACCAAAATATTTGCGGTCTACAGAGTTCCTGAATGACAATTTGTAATAGGTAAGTCTATGTACGCAATGAGGAATACAATACACCAGAATCTAATAATATTTAATCTTTTATTTTTAGAATAGGTTATTTAAATAAGGACGGTGCTTAATGAGCAATTTCATACGATTGAATTGCTCATTTTTTTGAATATATCTTACTATAATGTGAATCTAATATCAACATATTAGATAATAATTTAAAGAGTATTATTGAATTGTTTCGGTAAGTGTGTATTTTTATGTAATCTAGAAGGGAGAGCTTATAGGTATTTACACAAAATATTATAATACTTAATCTATTATGTCAGTATTACAGCAATAATAAGGCTTGTAATTTAGATTAAATCAATAGATAAAAAAAACGGAAAAACACCAAAATGTTAATTTTTGTATATATTTGTTGCAAAACATCAAGAATGCTTCAGTATACTGATAATACAATTTTTAATATTACAACAGAAAAAGGCTTTCGAGAATTATTCGATATGTTTTATCAGTCTCTATATTACTATGCAAAGCAAATTGTAAAGAATGAAGATGCGGCGGATGATATCGTTCAAGA
>JADGFH010000093.1 GCA_016743925.1 Labilibaculum sp. | reverse complement strand
TTAAATAGCTTTTCTAAAACATTTTTTACTGAACTTAGTTCAGGATTGATATCAAAAACATGAGAAGGTTTTAAGTAGCAAATTTCTTTTTCTCTTTTAAATCGCTCTTCCCCACCACCTGTAATATTTAACATGATACAAGCTTTTTTATTGATATTACCTTCCTGCACATATTTAATTAAACTAGCGACAGCTACTGCTGCGGCAGGATGAACGTCATTTCCTTCTGTTTCCTCAAATATCTTAGCAGCCTCCTTAGCTTCTGCGTTGGTTGCCTTTAAGACATCACCTCCAGCATCTTTCAAAGCATCATACATTCCACCAACAATAGAGTACGGAGGTTTACGATTCGATAAAACCTTAGCAATGATTTCCTCCACTTGCTTTCTAGCCATATTATCATCCAATGGAAGCATTTCTCTCGAATCTGCTTTCCAAGCATCATACATTGGTAAGAATGGAGTATTTTGGGAAACCATTAATTTCATTTTGTTTGAACCAAAACGACCATCTTCAATAAAACGGAGATTTGCTTCCCAAGCTGCAATAGCACCCGTTCCACTACCAACAGCTTGAAAATAAAAATCAGGAATTTTTCCTATTTCGGTAACTGCAGAAAGAACTGTTGTACCCATTCCATCTCTACGAGCAACATTCTTTGCTCCACCTTCAGCAATAAAGCCATCTAGTTGGCAAGCCAAGTTCGATAAATGAATCGCATCAAAATAATCGCTACCAGATTTAGTAGCTACCAACTGCACGTTTTCTTTTATTGCTTCATCAAACCAAAGGGCATTAATATTATCCTCAGGAACACAAAGTAATAAGGGAATGTTATTATCGGAACAAACTCTTGCAAAAGCACGAGCTGTATTTCCTGCAGATGCAACAACAAGGACTTGACCTGTATCACTTAAACGACCACTAACAGAAAATGCTTCTGTTTCTTTGAAAGAACAAGTTCTAAAATTAGCACCTTTTTCTGGCCAGTAACCACTAAATGTGATGTAAAGATTTTCTAAACCTAGATATTTAGACAATCCTTCACTTTTATATGTTGCTGGAGCCGAAGATCCTTCGAGAGTTTTATGAATTGGTAACCAATCCGAAAACTTATAAATCCCTAAAGATTTATCTTTAACCTCAAGTTGTTTTTTCTGATACTTTGCTCTTATCAAACAAGCTTTCTCCTCTGCTGGCGCATCAAGAGTCCATCCTTCATCTTCAAATTTCTTTCCAGTCTGTAACGACTCAAGAGTATATTCAGTAGCTTTAAAATCTATAGCCATTTTTACATGTTTTGATTTTGAAAGCATAAAAATAGGTATTTTGAATGTCTTGTTAAACATTTTTCACCTATTTAGAAACATTTCTGCTAAACAACTTCATCTTTTTCCTTTCATCTCGCTTGCCCTTTCCTTCTTAAATTTTTCATATTGATAGCTTACAAATTAAACTTGTGAACCGAGAATTTGTGCTGGTAAAATATGCTAATTAATTTAATTTTAGTAACAGCATCCTATTTCAATACAATACAGGGGATGGCACAAATATTGAATTCCTTTTTTCTATTTTTAAAAATGGAGCTTTTATTTATAGCGATAAAGGAAGAATAGAAATCCCTTTAGTTAAGAGTAAAAAAATATTATCTTTAATGGACAGGTAAGAGAACTCGTTGGTTTAAAATATCCACTTGAAGCATAATAGATGAATCAAAGCGACATCATATTAGGAAAAGGAATTCTGGACATTCAGTTTGGCATGATTCAAGCCGAAGTGGAAAAAGCTCTTGGACAAGCTGATGATGTTGGCGAGTATTCTCTAGCCCCAGATGAAGCTAGTGTTACGCTTTTTTATTACGATAAAGGCCTTAGTTTTACTTTTGAATCAATTGATCAAGATAAACTTAGCTATATATCAGTTCTTAATGAGCAATACAAACTATTCCAATTTATTCAAGTTGGTTTAAGCAAAAAGATGCTAATGGCTGAATTGGAACATTTCCAATTGGGTGAACCAGAGTTTGAAAGCGCAGATACAGAAGAATTCCCAACCCACGAATTGATTTTTTTTCCAAATGAAAATCTGCATTTATGGTTGGACAACAATAAAATCTCCGAAATTCAATTTGGACCCTTTTGGGAAGATTTTAAAACAATTGTTTGGGAAGAATAATTAACTTCCCGAGCATAATAACATTTGAATTCATCAGCCACAAAGTGATCTTTCCATTTTTGTTTCACAATCAGTAAAAATGCTATTGTACGCTAAAAGATTTTTTATAAATTGCGCAGCATATTAAAACAAAGGAGTTCATGCTCCATCACAACAATATTACTTCCTAATCAATAGTTGTACTTGTTCAAGTCAACTTCGAAAGATGGTTTTTAGTTATCAACTGATGTTTAAATCACATCACGGGAGAGTTGCGCGCAATTCGTTCCGGAAAAATCATAAAAATGAACAAACTATCTTACGAGCATGGAAGCTCTAACCTGCCATTATTAGGCGAAACAATTACTGAACGATTACGCAAAACCGTCGAACTTTATGGAGATAGAGATGCACTTATAGTTCCCTATCAAAACTTTCGTGTTAACTATCGTGAATTTTGGCAACAAATTGAAGAAGTAGCAAAAGGATTACTGGCTTTTGGAGTTGAAAAAGGAGATCGTGTTGGAATTTGGTCACCAAACCGACACGAGTGGGTTATTGTACAATTTGCCACGGCAAGAATTGGTGCCATATTGGTAAATGTAAATCCAGCTTACAAAGCTTCTGAATTGAAATTTGCTCTTCGTCAATCAGAAATCAGCTTATTAATAATGTCGGAAGGTTTTCGTAAAACGAACTATTTTGAAATTATTCAGGAAGTACGCCAATCATGTATTCACCTCCAGCAAATAGTGATACTTGATAGAGATTGGCAAGCTTTAATTGAGGCAGGAAAAAGAATTTCTACAGCGCAAATTGAAGAAATTGAACAACACTTGCAATTCGATGATCCAATTAATATTCAATACACATCAGGTACCACAGGCTTTCCTAAAGGAGCAACACTCACACATCATAATATATTAAACAATGGTTATTTTATTGGCGAACGACTGAAGTATAATGAAAATGATCGTGTTTGTATTCCAGTTCCCTTTTATCATTGCTTTGGAATGGTATTGGGAAATCTCGCTTGCATTACTCATGGATCGGCTATGATTATTCCTGGAGAGGCTTTCGATGCAGAAACTGTTCTTAAAACGGTACAAGATGAAAAATGCACATCTCTTTATGGTGTTCCTTTAATGTTTATAGCAGAATTAGAGCATCCTAATTTTGAGAAGTACGACATGAGTAGTTTAAGAACCGGTATTATGGCTGGAGCCTCGTGCCCCGAAAAAGCAATGCGCGAAGTACAGGAAAAAATGAACATGAAAGAAGTAGCTATTTGCTATGGTATGACAGAAACATCTCCTGTTTCAACCCAAACCTTTGTCAATGATGAAATAAGCAAACGAGTTGGAACTGTGGGCCGCGTACATCCTCATCAAGAAATAAAAATTGTGAATCCGGAAACAGGAAAAATTGTTGAAAGAGGAGAAGGTGGTGAGTTTTGTACACGTGGTTATTCGGTAATGTTAAAGTATTGGAATAACGAAGAGGCAACTCAGTCGGTTATTGACGATACGGGTTGGATGCACACAGGAGATTTAGCCAGTATGGATGATGAAGGCTACATTACGATCACCGGGAGAATTAAAGATATGATTATTCGTGGAGGAGAGAATATTTCTCCTTTTGAAATAGAAGAATTTTTTCATTCACACAACAGCATTAGCGAAGTGTATGTAATTGGTGTACCTGATTATAAATATGGTGAAGTTGTAATGGCTTGGGTAAAATTTAAGGAAGGAAAATCAGCTACTGAAGAAGAGCTTCGAGATTATTGCAAGGGACAAATTGCGACCTATAAAATTCCTAAATATTTTAAATTCACAACAGAATTCCCAACTACAGTTACGGGGAAAATCCGTAAAGTGGAAATGAGAGAAATTTCTAGTTTAGAACTTGATTTGGTTGGACGATAAAAAACAATCCCCTCAGTAGAAGTGAAGTGAACCCCAAATGTTGTGTCCAACTTTTGGGGTGCAGTTCAAAGTGAAGGGATCTTTTTAGTTTAAAATTTTAACTGATCAGCTATTTTTAACACTTCATCTTTATTTAAATTAGAAGAGTTCACAATACTAATAAGCATATCTTCCGATGGATATTCAATTAACAAAACCGATCCCTGAAAACCAGAATCTTCTTCCTTGTCAATTTCTGTTCCAAAATGCATAGATAAACCATTGTGCGTAAAATGCTGATAATTCTTAATTTTATCCGCCTTTAAACCATATTTAAAACCCTGGTTAGAACTGGCAACAATAACAAAATTCTTCCTAATCGATTCCATAAAGTTAGCCATGTGTTGACCTTCTAAACTCATGGTCATCGATTCTTTATACCCTTTGTATTGAACATTCCCCACTACTTTTTTAAATTCGCTAAAAGAATAACTTACTGGAGTCATTGGCTCCTCAAAATCATCCTCATTTTCTTGCATTGAAAATCCATCTCCCATATCAGTATCATCATCTTGCAAAGCATCCAAATTCAACAAATCAATATTCGTTGGAGGAAGAAATTTTGAAGCATCAATAGCAATATTTTCCTCGAATACAATTGCGGTTTCGGTATTGGTTCTTCCCAACAAATTAACTTTTGTTTTTAAGGCAACGCCTTTATACATGGTTACATTAACAGTCAACATTTCTCCTATTTCGCACTCACGACCTAAAAAAGTAACATTCCCTATCTTCCTCCCTCCTAAATCGTTAAATATTTCATTAGCAAATTTATTTTTCTTATTTTCCGATAACTGATCGTAAGCAGCATAAAATTCAGCAGGAACACCATGCTTGTGTTTTGTGCCTGTTCCATCTAACAGATTGGCAGTATAAAACATTTCGCCATTAACAATACTTAAAGTATGTGCATCTTGAACCGTTTTTATACCGAAAATTTTTGTTGTAGTTGTCACTTTTAATTCATCACGATACATTCTACCATAATTATCGAACCAGATATAACGAGTTCCTTCTGATATTCCTTTTACTTCCAATTCAAGATATCCAGATTTAATTAAAAAGCGCTTATGGTTCATTTGCGCATTTAAGGCTGGTGCAGCAGCCAATAGTATTGCAATGACTGCCAATAGTAATTTTTTCATTTCTTGTTGCTAGGTTTAAAGTAAACGTGCGTTATTCTTATTCAAACTAAATTAACAAGGCTAATTCAATTTACAAAATAAATATTCTATAGAATCTTCATTTTAGTAAAAACAATACAATAAAACGGTATAATTGGAAATTATGTACACGGTAATGAACCTGAACATCATATTTCCTACCTATACAATTGGTGTAATCATCCGTGGAAAACACAAAAACGTGTAAGAATGATAATGGATAGCATGTATAGCAATCAGGAAGATGGCTTATGTGGCAACGATGATGCTGGGCAAATGAGTGCTTGGTATGTTTTTAGCTCAATGGGTTTTTATCCAGTCCTTCCCGGTTCTGACGAATATGCTATTGGAAGTCCTTTAATTAAGAAAGCTATTCTTCAACTCTCTAATGGAAATAAATTGCATATTAATGCCATCAATCAAAGCAGTAGTAACATTTATGTGTCGAAAATTGAAATCAACGGCAAAGAACACAATAGCAACATTTTGAAGCATTCGGATATTGTATGTGGCGTTGAAATTACTTTTTACATGAGCGATACGCCAGCAGATAAATAAAAGATTTCAAAATCCTCATGCCTTCAAATGCATGAGGATTTTTTCATTACTCCCTTATTATCTTTTAAACCTAGTAGTTACATAACATCCTACCCGATCAAGCAAGAGCATCTAATCAAGGCATAAGCACCATACGGAGCTAAAAACCACGACCTTACATTCCACAAAGCGAAACATGCAAGTAAACGTATGTTTCATAACTACTTACACCGAACACCTCACTCTGAATCAATTTATTAGTTTTGCGCACTGAAAAATAAAGATAAATAATAAAGATGAGTGACGTAAAATTAGGAAATCCGGCTGTAGTCGGACTTGGAGGGTTTGGATTAAGTACAATCTTATTGCAATTACACAATCTAGGATTGTGTGGATTGGGCCCAGTTTTAGCAGTAGGTTTTGCTTTTGGTGGTATCGCACAATTATGCGCTGGACTATTGGAGCACAAAAACGGAAACAATTTTGGTTTTGCAGCATTTTCTGCTTACGGTTCGTTTTGGTTGAGTATTGGTATTATTTGGGTACTGAACTATTTCGGGATGTATAAATCATCAACAACAGATGTTGGTTATTTTCTTATTGGCTATACTTTGTTTACTCTAATTTTATGGGTAGCATCATTATTTATCCATTCGGCAATGGCAACTACTTTTAGTATTTTAATGGTTGGTTTCATTCTTTTGGATTTAGGCCATTTTGGATTCCCAGTATGTAACGTTGCTGCTGCATATGTATTAATTGCTTGTGCTCTTGCTGCTTGGTACATGATGGGTGCAATCATTATAAATGATGTTGCTGGTCGTGTTATTATACCCGTGGGTAAAGCATGGTTAAAAAAGTAAATTCTCTTGAGTTTTGTTCTTTTTGAGCAAAATTTATTAGATATAAAAAGAGGTAAACCGATAATCTCAAATCAGATCGGTTTGCCTCTTTTCTTTTATATTCTTCAGACTATTTCTTAAGCTAGTATCTCCTTGTGAAGGCTCACATCAAACTCCTTAACGTGAGCAGGATTTCCATCCATAAAAAAGTCTACGATATATTTTTGATTGCAATGCTCATCAAAAGTTTTCTGATCGTAAAATTTCTCTACAAAAGTAATTACATGTGGATTATCAACACTTTGATTTAATTCGTAGCGAATACAGCCGCCTTCCTGATGTGTTGGCAACATCAAAGCATGTAAATTTTTAAGCAACTGATCCGCTTCACCTTCTTTTGCTATAAATCTGGCAATACATACCAGTTGAGTCTCATTTTTTCTTATTTCCATTTTGTTTCTAGTTTATTCGAAAATCAAACTTAAAGAAATTTTACGAAAAAAAATCATTTTACCGATATTAGAATATCCCCGGGATACCTGGCAATTGTCCTACCAATCCTAGAGAAACAATACATACGATGAACATTATTCCTGGAATTATTAATTTTTCCTTTAAACTTAACTCCTGAGCTCTCTCACGATCACCAATTAATCCCATATTATCAAGTAACATCGAAAATGCCCAACCAAATACTGGATTTACAAATGCACATGCAAAAATACATGTTCCTGCACTTAACGAATCTTTGTGCTTACGAACCATTTGCATTCCTGCTTCCAGTAATGGTAAAAATACGCCAACAATAAGAGCTACTCTAAGAACTGGTTCCCACATTGCTAAATCCATAGGGTAACCAAAAATAGCAGCTAGCACACAAAGAATTGCTGTAAGAACAGCTCCTCCTGGTATTGGACGCTTTGCAATTGCTGCAGGAATCATATATGTTCCCCACGACGAGGCAATATTACCACCACCAAGAAATGCACCAACAGCCTGACGAATAGAAGCTACAGTCATTGTATCATCTACATCCATCAATACGCTCTTTGCTTTTTTAGGATAGTTTAACTCTTGAAAAACACGATGTCCTAAATAATCTGGAGACCACATAGCTACTGCAAGAATAGCAAATGGAATAACCGCAACAAAGTGACCAAAATTAGGCCAGCCTAATTGCCATCCTGTACTTTCACCCCACCACCAGAAAGGATTCATATGTGGAAAACCAGGTTTCGTTGTAAAAGCAAAATCGGCTCCCATGGAAAAGGCAATAACTCCAGCAAGTGCAGAACACAGAGGAATAGCCAACCAACGTTTATTTACTTTAGCCAGATATGCATAAATTAAAATGGTAACACCAATTACGGCAAATGAGATCACACCAGAATCGATACCCGAAGCCCAAAGTTCTAATTTGCCAATTTGACTAATCAAACCTACAGCACCTAAATAGATTAGAAGACCTCCACGTACACCAACACCTGTTAATTTCATCAGCATGGAACCACCTTTTGTAATACTTAAGGCGAGGCCAAATACACCTATTAGAATACCCAAAGCAAGTGGATGACCACCTGCTGCAGCAATAATCGGAATTAAAGGAATCATAGGACCATGAGTTCCCGCTAAATTAGCAGTAGGATTTAGAATTGCTGAAAACAGAATTACAAAAATACCACCTGCAATTAACAGTTCATAACGAACATTTTCTGCAACAAATTCTGGAGTTAATCCAAATTGTGTAGCAAAAGCTGCAACCATTGCTGTTACCATTACCACTTTACCAATTGTAGCGGCTAGCGCAGGAACTAAATCCTCAATTTCAATATTAAAATCTCTGAATGGAAGATTAATTCGCCATCTTCTAAACTTCATAATGGATAATTCATGTTCCAAGTATTCTTCTCTACTTGAAAACTCTTTAGCCTTCTTACGCTGTGATTGGTAAGAATTTTGCTTTTCTTTTGTCATTTTACTACTTTTTTGGTTTTACATACCCCTATTCAGCTACTTACGCGTTTTCAGGGGCAAAAAATCGTCGTAAAACTAAAAAAATAAAGATGCTGTGCAAACTCTCCTAATCACCACATTTACAAAAAGAAATACCTATGATTATCCCTATAGATATTTCATAAAACCAATTCGATTTTTAAGATCAATAGAAATAAATAACAACATCTAGATATCTTACTTTTACTAGAAGTATCCATTTAATTAATGCCTCCGCATCAAAGTCTATTAAAATATTTCTAAAATAGATTTCATTTCTAAGTCTAGAATAGCTTCAAAAACATTTTTATGTTGATTTTTAAAAGTATATCCACCAATTCTCATCCATTGCATACAGATCTGCAAACGTTGTAATTTAGACGTGAATTAAATAATACAATTCTACTTTGCTTTATCGCGTAAACTCCATAAAACCCTTTTTTTCTCCAAAATTCTAAGTGCAAAAAAAAGCTATTGACATCATGCCAACAGCCTTTCTTACTAAACTATTCTAATCAATACTTCAATTTAATTTCCACCTCTGTATCTTCTTCCTTTCTGATTTTGGTTCTTATTCTGGTTCTGATATTTATTTTGAACCTCAGTTTGGCAACCATTTCCTCTTTCCATATCAGAAGAGATAATCTCATTAAAATCTTCCTCACTTAATACGGTTGGTACGTAATCAGACCCGTAATTATTCAAAACGCGATTAAAAGCTCGTAAATGATTTCTCGATCCTCTCATTAAGTTATCATACACCAAAAGGATATCCTCATTGTCTGTCTCAGCCATTAAATCGGCCAAATCTTTAATGTCTACCTCTTCGATGTAAGCACCTGCTTTTACAGCCTCTTCAATGGAAAGTTTTCCTTTTTCCGTAAGATCATCATATAAAGTTTGTAATTCTTCATTAATGAACTCCCCTTCTATTCCTGTTGCTGGATCTTCAATCTCAAACAAATCCAACAAGCTTAATACTGCTTGGGCATGTGTTGCTTCAGAACGTGTTATATTGCTAAAAATCCTAACATCGTAGAGCTCTGAGAATAAATTATAAACATCATGAGCCAATAACTCTTCTTCTCGCATTAGTAATAACCCGTCTTTCTCACTAGCGGCAATACTGGCTGATTTTGTGCCCAATACTGTTTTCAAATTGGAGGTCAATAAATCGGTATATCCATCAACCGATACCTCAACCAAAGGCATATTAGCCAAAGCTTCTGTACCATTGTCTTCATTATCGCAGGCAACAAATCCGCTTACTACGATAAAAGCTATTAAAAATTTTGTCAATTTGTTTTTCATCTGTCTACATATTTAAAGTTAGTTGGATAAAGCTTTCATTAACATCATCTCAATCAGTATGCTATTTAATCCCACTTTATTCCTTTAAAATTTCACACTGACACCTTACGAATTTGCATTTCCTCTACGACCATTACCTCTTTTTCCTTTACCCTTTTTTCCTTTGCCACAACGATTACCGCTACAATTTCCTTTTCCATTCCCCTTTCCATTACGAACAACACACTGACCTTTCGATTTCTTATTCTGTTGATATTGCGCCATTTGTTCAGGAGTCAACAACTTTTCCACTGCAGCTTTATGTCTTGTCAATTCTGTTTTCATTTGCTCCCTCATCTTCGTCTTCGCATCCGAACTTATCGTTGCTCTTCTTTCAGAACGCAAACCATCCATTATCTTTAGATGCTTTGTTTTCAATTTGTCAATTTGCTGATTTTGCTCGCTTGTGAGGTTACTAATCTGACAATCTGCAGATTTTGTTCTTTTCTGATTTTGAGCAGTAAGTGCAGGAATCATTAATAAACACACTGCAATTACAAGTGTTGTTTTCTTTAATAAATTCATTGTTTTCATTGTTTCTATTTTTAAATTTTAAGACATAATCCTCCCAGGTTGCGATACTACATCACTACCAAACAATTTTATATTTATCTTATTTTACTGATTTTTATGCCAGGGACCACGACCGTTTCCCCTGCCTTTTCTGTTTCCTCTTGGTATTTTTACTTCATCACTTTTTTGCAATAAGCTGCTAAATAAATCGTAGAGTTTGGCTTGCTGATTCTCGCTCAGCTCGGCTTTCATATCCTGATAAAATTGAACCGTTTCTAACTTTAACACTTCATGCTTTTTCCCTATTTGCTCTGCTACACTCTTTAAAGCGATGGTATCGAATTGTTCTTCTCCTAAATATTGAACCATTTCCGACCTTAATTCATTAAGCTGAATCATGACCTCATTAGCATTGCGATTATAGCTTCTATTTAAAGTTCTAAATCTATTTTTCTGTACCTCATTCAAGCCCAATTGTTCCTTTAAAAAGCGAGTTCTGTACTCAGTAGGCAATTCAACTTTACTCGCAAGCTGTTTCTCTTGGTAAGTATGATACCAAAATGATCCGATGGTAGAAATATTAGTTGCCAACAGGATTAATGCCAGCCACATCCATGTTTTCTTTTTACTATTCATGAGCCTCTGCATTTAGAAAAAACAATTCAATGGTTTCATTCTCAATTTCATTAAAATAAGGATCAACCAAATCGGAATGCTGAAGCGACTCTGTACCTACAGCAAAATTCGATCCCATAAAAACGCCCGAACCAATCGCAACAACAAACAAGAACACCAAAAGTGCAGGCTTTAAAACAGAACTAAAACCAAACTGAACATTGCTCTTTTCACTCTCTTTTAAGCCATTTACAGTTTTAGAAACAAAATAAGGATTTACATCTACCATCTTTTCCTCTTCTATGCTTTCCATTGCCTTTTGCAAAAAAGACAAACTTTCCGAACAAGATTTGCAGGCAGAAAAATGCTTCTCCATTTCTAGCTTATCTTCCATTAGGAGATCATTCTCCGCATAAAAAATCAATTTGCTATTTATTTCTTTGCACTTCATTTGTTCTGTTTTTAGTTTAGACACCTATTTGAAATAAAACTTGCGCTACTTTTTAAGGTTTTTGTAATAAATCAATAATTTTTTCTGCAAGTTGGTCTTTGCCCGAAACAAAAGTGACTCTACAGAAGATTTCGAAAGCTGCATTACATCACCTATTTCCTTATAACTTAGCTCTTCGTACTTGCTTAAGACAAATGCAATTTTCTGATTTTCGGGTAAAGTTTCCATTGCCGATTGAATCGCATTTGCATGCTCCTTTTCCTCCAAACTTTTCTGAGGGTTTAAATTACGAGTAGCTAACTCCTCTTTCTTTCCTTGAAAAAAATCTTCGATACGACTAAAAAAGTTTCTCTTTTTGCTGTCGCGGATAAAATTTAAGCAACGGGTAATGGTAATTCGATACAACCAGGTTTTTAAGCTCGATTCACTTCTAAATTTATGAATGGAATGATAAACCTGAATAAACACCTCCTGCGCAACATCCTCTGCATCGGCCTGATTATGAATCATACCCATAGCAGTATTCACCACCATTGCCTGATAAGTCTCGACAAGCTGGCGAAAAGCACTTTCCTTTCCGGATTTGAGTTGTTCAATTAGTTCCTTTTCAATCATTCAAATGATTCGATACTGATTATGTGAATTTAATTGCTTAGACACCCATTCACAAAAAAACTTGCGCTTTAATCTGAATTATTTATTCAAGCCGTTACGTATAGAATTTTTGAAAGAATGAAACACCTCATAAGAGATAAAACACAACGCTTTCTAGGTCTAAGAG
>JADGFH010000860.1 GCA_016743925.1 Labilibaculum sp. | reverse complement strand
CCTAATGATAATTTAACCATTGCTTTTATCGAAGAGGAAGGTGCCCCTATTGAGCTAATGCAGATTAACGCATAAGTATTTCTAGTAAAAACGCAAAACTATAAAACTATGTCAGATTTAACAAATACTTGTCAGATTAAAAAATTTATTAACGATCCAGATAACATTACAAAGGAATTGTTAGAGGGTTATACAATGGCTTATAGAGATAAAGTAAGCCTATTTGGAGAAAACACTGTTGTTCGAACCAATGCGAAATCGAAAGATAAAGTGGCAATTGTCACTATCGGAGGTGCAGGTCATGAGCCAGCGTTAAGTGGTTTTGTTGGTGAAGGTATGCTTGATTGTTCTGTTGTTGGTGATATTTTTGCTGCTCCAGGTGCACCTCGTGTATTAGAAGCTTTGAAGAAGTTTAATTGTGAGGCAGGAATTCTTTTAGTTGTATTGAACCATGCAGGTGATGTTATGAGTGCAAATATGGCTTTACAATTGGCAAAACGTTTCGATATTAAGGTGAAGATGCTTTTGACTCATGAAGATATTAGCGCTGGTTTGGATACACCAGATGAAGATCGTCGTGGATTAGCAGGTTGTGTGCCTTTGTATAAAATTGTAGGAGCTGCTGCCGAAGAAGGAAAATCATTGGAAGAGATTTATGAAATAGGAGAACGCTTCAATGAGCAAATGGCAACTCTTGCCGTTGCGATGAAGTCATGTACTCATCCTCAAAATGGCGGGATTATTGCGGAACTTCCAGAAGGCGTTATGGAGATTGGAATGGGACAGCACGGCGAAGGCGGTGGTGGTCGTATGGAACTTTTAAGTGCGGATGATACTGCTGAGCGCATGATAAAGCCATTAATGGAAAAATTAGATGCCAAAAGGGGTGATAAGGTACTTTTATACATCAATGGAGTTGGCGCAACTACACATATGGAAATGAATATTGTTTTCCGTAAGGCATGTATGCTGTTAGAAGAAGCAGGTTGCCAGCTTGTCGAAGGAAAAATAACTGAAATTTTAACTGTTCAAGAGCAATCTGGATTTCAGATGATTTTAGGTAAATGTGATGATGATCATGCTGTGTATTTGAAGGATCATGCTTCTGATGCACCATATTGGACTGTAATAGGAAAGAAATAAGATGGAAAAATTGTCTATAGAGGCTTTTAAAGCCATGATGAATTTAACGCTTTCAAATATCACCGAAAGAGCGGATGAATTGTCTAAACTTGACGCAGTAACAGGAGATGGTGATCACGGAACTGCTATTGTTGCAGCGCTAAATGCAATTGTAAATTCAGGAGATAAAGCTGTTGAGTATAGTGCCATGTTAATGGACATGGCGATGGGAGCAATGGAAGAGTCCTGTGGTTCTACAAGTACATTAATGGGGGCATTCTTTTTAGGAATGGCTGATGTTGCAAAAGGTGTGGAACTGGATGCAGATGAATTGAAAAAGACATTTAGAGCAGGACTTACAAATCTACAGCAGCAAACAAAAGCTAAAGTTGGAGATAAAACAATGATGGATTCTTTAATTCCAGCAGTGGAAGCAATGGAGAGTTCAGAAGGTGATATCGATGCAATCTTTGTTAATGCCGCAGAAGCAGCTTCTGATGGTGCCGCAAAAACAATCGAAATGAAAGCTAATTTTGGCAGAGCTCGTAATTTAGGCGAGCGATCAATAGGTTCGGCTGATCCTGGTGCTACTTCATGGGCTTGTATGTTTGAATCATTTGCACAATCAATAGAACAACACTCTTAATCATTTGTTGAAATAGTGTTTATTAATTAGAATTAAGAAGTAAAAATATATTATGGCTGATTTAGATGATTTAAGAGAAGGAGCTAATTTTTCAAATGCACCTGTTCAAAACCAAGCATTTCACATTAAGGGAAGTGATAACTTGGATTGGGGAATGAAAGACCGTTTATCTAGAATTTTTCGTCCTGAAACAGGTAAGACTGTTATGCTAGCTTTTGATCATGGTTTCATAATGGGACCAACATCTGGTTTGGAGCGAATTGACTTAAGTATTACTCCGCTAATTAAGTATGCGGATTGTTTAATGGGAGCACGAGGAATGATTCGTTCAAGTATTCCTGCTAATTCAAACAAAGCTATTTGTTTGCGTTCTGATGCGGGAACTTCGATTTTAACAGAATTGAATCACAATGTGCTGATTGATATTCAGGATGCTATTCGTATGAATGCTTCTGCAATAGCAATTATGGCATCAGTAGGGGATGCTGCTACAGAGGCTATAACAATGGCAAATATTTGTAGAGCTGTTGATGCAGGTCAAAAGGCTGGAATTCCGGTAATGGGAGTAACTGCTGTAGGAACTGATATGGCTCGCGATGCACGTTATTTCAGTTTAGCATCGCGCATGTGTGCCGAAAATGGTGCTAATATTGTTAAAACATATTATTGTGAAGGTTTCGAAAAAGTAACTTCTTCTTGTCCTGTACCAATTGTGATTGCAGGTGGTAAAAAGTTACCAGAATTGGAAGCTTTGGAATTGTGTTATAAAGCTATAAATGATGGTGCGTTTGGTGTAGATATGGGACGTAATGTTTTCCAATCTGAGGCACCTGTTGCTATGATA
>JADGFH010000092.1 GCA_016743925.1 Labilibaculum sp. | reverse complement strand
GAAATTAGAACCTTTCTAATGCACATCTTGGCATTAGTCATTGTTGGAGTATTTACTTTCGGTGGCTCTTACTTACTATATTGGATAACCAATAAATTTGTAAGTCTTAGAGTTTCAGAATATTCAGAAAATAAAGGATTGGATGTCACTCAACATGACGAATCATATTCTTTTGCATACAAAGAATAACAAAAAGGTCCCACAACTCTCGTTGCGGGACCACCCCCATTTTAAAATCTAATCTTATAGATTTCACTGGCAACCATCCATTGCCAGCATTTTAATAATAATTGTTACATACAATGAATGTAAGTATCTACAATCTCCATTATCTTATCTACATTCCCCAGAATTCGATCATTTAGTCCATTATCTTCATATAATTTTAAGTTTTTAACAACAGCATCTACAGATCCCTTTGGGAATACTCCATTACGTTCAAAAACTTCTCTTTTTTCCAATAAACAATCTGCACTCTCCCAACAACAGGTTGGCAATTGTTTTAATGCATCTAATTTTTCCTTGTATTCAGGAGCGAAGATATCAGCATCAACATACAAATCTTCAGCCATCTGCAATGAGTTTTCCATCTCTAAACCATGCTGTCCTGCAACAATCAATCCAGCCACTAAAGAATAAACATCAGCCGAACCATCTGGCACTCTAAATTCGAATGTTTGCTTACTCGAGAAATCTCTAGGATCTGCAGGTTCGCAAGGATTTACACTCTTAATCATATCTGAAGCACCAACCCACCCCAGTGGCACACGAACCAATACAGAACGATTACGATCTCCCCAACACACATAAGTAGGTGCTTCTTGGTGAGGAACCAAACGCAAATATGAAGTTGGAATAGTATTTCCGAAAGCCGTTAAAGCTCCTGAAAGATCCATAATACCAGCAATCATTTTCCTTGCAGTATCACCTAATTTCCCATTTTCGATGCAAATATTTTTTCCATCTTTCTCTACTAGCATATGAATATGCAAGCCACTACCAGCCTTGCCTACAGTAATTTTTGGAGCCCAGCTCACCAAAGCATTCTCTCTAGCTGCCAACATTCTCACGATCCACTTTCCAATAATTAGCTGATCAACTGCGTCTTCTGCCTCTACTGGCAAGAATTCAATCTCATGCTGCTCATAGCCATCATCTCCGGTTGAGAAATTGCCAACCTCAGAGTGTCCATATTTTATTTTACCACCACACTGTGCAATTAATACCATTGCTTCACGTCTTAAGCTTTCCCACTTGGTAAATGGCTGCGAACTATGATATCCTTTCTGATCAATATCTGGATATAAAGTATGATTTTCACTTTTGATATAATACTCCAACTCTCCCATTGCTTTAAAGACAAAACCTGTCTTTTCTTTAAAGCAATCATGCGCTTTTTTCAAAATGTATTCAGGAGCACTTTCCAAAGGCTTTCCTTCTGCATTATAAAAGGAACATAGAATATCCAAAGTAGGAACCTCTGAGAAAGGATTAACAAATGCTTTTTTAAATCTAGGAATTACATAAAGGTCACTAGATCCGGCACCTATATAAGAAAACAAACTAGATCCATCTACACGTTCACCTGAAGATAAGATACTATCCAAATGATCTCTACCGGTAATAATAAAATTCAAGGTTTTTAATTTCCCATCCTCTGCAACGTAACGGAAATTAATCATCTTAATTCCATTTTCTGCGATATACTTAATTAAATCCTTCTTTGTAAACTCACTACTTGGCTTCTGAAGGAACTGAACCAATTTGTTTGGATCCATTAAATACTCATCCCTTGTCATCATTATGTCTGTTTTAAATTGTGCGTTGTTGTTTTTATAAGCTCTTGTAGGATAAAATAGCCTAGATTCAACTGATTTTCCAAACAGATTGAGCAAAACAAATTTATAGACCTAAAACACATAACAAGTCAATAAATACGGCATACACAGAACGAAAAATGCAATTTTACAAGTCCAGAAAAAACTGTTCTACAACAGATTTACGTAAACGTTTTCGAAGCTAAAAAAGTCTTTTTTTAAGAACACCCCCTTAAAAAGGATATACTGCCAGAAAATAAGCTCATTTTTTATTAGAACAAGTCCCATATTAAACCCAGTACAAAACCCACAATAAAATACTTAATTTAAAAACACCCCTTTTTCAACCACTCTAAGCTCAAAACGTCATTTTTCACAAAGAAAGGGTGTGGTTTTGCGTTTTTTTGAAGTTATTTTATAACTTTTACGCAACCACACCCCCTTATTTTTACATTTTAAAACCTACACCTATTTACATACTGTTAAGCTTTGTCCTATTTTATTAAAATCGGAAAGAAAGATGTAAGCCTGAAGGCGCATTCACCAATCTAAATCCTTTCCTATGCTTCACAAAACAAACCTCTCCATTTGTATAATAAACACCTCCACGGTGACTTACTTGATGACAATTATCAGGAACGTATGAGAAATAAATTGAACTTGGTGCTTCAACTAATACATAACCAACCTCAGGATAAAATCTATAATAATCTCCATCTAAATAATAGTAGTCTCCATGACGGTGGTTAATAATTACAGGCTCACTCGCAAATCGGATAACAACATTTCCATATCGATCATGGTGATAACAATTGTGCCCATGGTTATTATAAAAGTGTCTGTATCTCGAATGAGTTCGAATTTGCCTTTTATGATTGTGATGACTGTATCGATCCCCTCTATAATAATGACTTGAGTGCCCATACGACTTATGCCCATGTGAATTATGCCCGTAAGTTTTATGCTTTCTGCTATGGTAAGCATTTCCATGATTATGACGCTTCGAATGAGATTTTGCATATCGATCATGCTTCTTATGCGAATCATACTTTTTGCGCTTCTTACTTACACGATCATTATTACTCTTAGAGTGAGATGAATAATTACTTCTATTGTATTTTCCTTTTTTATCATACTTTCTCAATCGATCGTTCTTATTCTTCTCCTCGTAACGAGTTTTTTCGTCCTTTTGAGATCTTCTTTGTGCATTTACATTTGATGTAGAAACTGCAATTGCTGAAACCAATACTATACTGGCTACCAACTTATATATCATAGATGTTCTCATGGCGTGTGTTTTTATCTGTTAAAGCCAAATAAACCTTTTATCTAGGATGAGATTACTACAATCTGCAACATTCTCAATATGGCTATTACTATTGTCATCCTATGGTAGAGATGAATCTTTAAAAATCAAGTACCGGTATACTTTGATTGATTAGAAGCAAAGCCTGTGCCAAAAATTAAAAAAGCACCGATTTCAATAAGATCGGTGCTTTTAGAATATTAATTTATTCCTATTTGATGTTTCTTTTTACTTGCCCTATCGGTAAAACTCCGTTTTTTAGGTCGAATTAAAACTCGCAACGATTGATCGGATGTCCAATAGTTCCAGATCCAATTAACCAAAATGAAAAATCTGTTTTTCACACCAACAATGGCCATTAAATGCACAAACAACCATAACACCCATGCAATAAACCCTTGCATTTTTATTCCTGGTAAATCTGCTACAGCTAAATTCTTACCAATTGTTGCCAAAGATCCTCGATCTTTATAATGAAAAGTAATCATATCCTTACCCAACAGAATCCTCTTTAGGTTCTTTCCCAAAACAACCGCCTGCTGCAATCCTACTTGCGCAACTTGCGGATGCCCATTCTGAAAATCACCCTCTTGCTGAAAAGCAATATCTCCAATTGCATATACATTAGTTAATCCTTTTACCTTATTATAAAGATCAACACGAAGTCGCCCTCCTCGCGCTGCTGCAATTTCCGATATTCCTTTTATTGGATTCGCCACTACACCGGCCGCCCAAACCAATGCATAAGAATTAAACTCCTCACCATTAGCCAAACTAATTTTTAATCCATCGTAGTCGGCAACCATTGCCTCTGTCTTTACAATTACACCCAATTTTTGCAAATAAGTTTTCGCTTTCGCTGATGCATTTTCCGACATTCCACTCAACAAACGATTCGAAGCTTCGAACAAATAAACATTCATTAAAGAAAAATCTAACTCAGGATAATCCTTTGGTAAAATCTTACTTTTCATTTCGGCTAATGCACCTGCCAATTCAACTCCTGTAGGGCCTCCACCAACCAATACAATATTCATGTAATTGGCCGCTTTTTGCGGATCCGATTCATTCAAAGCTTTTTCGTAATTCCGCAAAATAGAATTCCGCAAGAATATTGCTTCTGATACTGATTTCATCGGAATGGCAAATTCCTCAATATTCTTATTCCCAAAATAGTTGGTATCAACTCCTGTTGCCAACACCAAATGATCATATTTTAAACTACCCAAACTGGTGTAGATTTCCTGTTTATTTGAATCTACTTCTAACAAATCTGCCATTCGAAAATGAACATTTTTTCTTTTCTGAAATATCTTTCTTAATGGAAAGGCTATGGAGCTTGGCTCCAAACCAGAAGTTGCTACTTGATAAAATAAAGGTTGAAATTGATGAAAATTGTTTCGATCAATTAATACTACTTGATATTTGGTATTTGCCAATTGTCGAGCAAGCTTTAATCCTGCAAAACCACCACCAATAATCACTACTCGGGTTTTTCCATTTTCAGGAATGTGCTTAATCGTATCCATATAAATTCTTTTTTACTTGAAAAGTTAGCTTCAGAAGTTTCTTAAATCTGCATAAAAAGATTTAAGACTCTTTTATCTTCTACAAATTAAAGAATTTATTCTCTAATATTCTAGCACCCCTAAAACTTCAACCGATTGCGATGGAAATATTTATTTTACAATTACTATTTTATCCTATCTAATAGAAAAACGAAACATCTTGGCTAGCTAAATCTCACAAAACATCAACACTCTAAACACACAAAAACAAAAAGCGGATTACATATAAATGCAATCCGCTTCTCTTATTTTATAATACTAAACCAAATTTCCAGAAATCTTACTTTTCAAGAAAAAGCTTTTTTTCATTTATTGGCTCAAAACCAGCTTTACCATTCAACATTGTAAGTTGTAAGGTACCACCTCCTCCACCTTCAATATATTCTAGTTCGATAAGATGCATTCCTTTACTCAAAGCAATTTGCCCTGTTTTTTTCTTAGGAGCATGCATTCCATCGTTATCAATTACCACTTCTCCGCCAATTTTCAAAACTCCAGCGTCATCGCATAAAAGTGAAAAAGTATAAACATCATCCTTGTCTACCTCTAAATACGCCTTATATTTCAAAGCGAAGCTTGATCTTCTCTTTTTAGCAAGCTCTGGCAAATCAAATGTTTTCATGGCATAAGTACCTTTCTTCACATCTTTTTTTCCGATATCCGAAACGTTCTTCCACTGTTTCCCTTCATAGTAAGTGCATTCAACACCCGGTTTTACCGAAGCCAATTTTACTGCTTTTACAGGAGTTTGCTTTCTAAATTCTGTTTTTAAAACATCACCAGCAACACCTTTTTTACTAAATGGTCTAGCCTGTAAAACAAGTGATTCATTAATAACAAATGGTCCTGTATACAACTTAGAATCTATGTTAGGTACAGTTCCGTCTAGTTCATATCTAATCTCCTGATTTTCAATTGAAGAAATTAATGTAACCGTATCTGTGTTTATAAATACCTGTACATCATATAATCCTTCAATATCAGGAATTCTATAATTTACGCCCATTTCGTCTAAGCGACTAAAATGCGTTTTCATTCTTTCAAAGAAATAAGTCCAATCCTTCTTTTCTTTTGGAGTCCATAATCCCTCTGCAAGAGCAATCAATCTTGGCATAGACATATAATCGGCTCTAGCTTCGGATGGAATATACTCCGTCCAAATATTTCCTTGTCCTCCTAAAATATGAACAGATTCTTCTGCTGTTAATCCTTCCGGCACTGGCTCAAATCCATAAACATGCTCCAATGTTCCAGCATCTTGTCCAAAATCAAAATAGCAATGCGATGTAGGTGACATCACCACGTCGTTGCCTTGCTTAACTGCTTTCACTGGTGCATCCGGAATCCAACCTCGCCAGTACATCATCAACGCACTTTTACTCATGCCTCCTTCAAGAATTTCATCCCATCCTATCATCTTTTTGCCCTTTGAATTGACAAATTTCTCGATACGGTGAACAAAATAACTCTGCAATTCATGCTCATCAGCAAGTTTTTCTTTCTTAATTCGAGCTTGACACTTCTTGCATTTTTTCCAGTTGGTCTTCTCAACCTCATCGGCACCAATATGAACATATGGCGCAGGGAATAATTCCATTACTTCAGACAAGATATCTTCGACTAGTTGGTATGCTTTTTCATTACCAGCACATAATGGCGAAGAGAATGTTTCGCCCCAATCTGGTTTTCCAAAACACGATACTTCAGGATAATTGTCAATTGCAGCCTTAAAATGACCAGGCATGTCAATTTCTGGTACTACCATAATATTTCGTGCAGATGCGTAAGCTACAATCTCCTTAATATCTTCTTGTGTATAAAAGCCTCCATATACCTTTTTCCCATCTACTTGTTGAAACAACTCAGGAGTAATTACCATATTTGGATTTTCCTTTGCCCTATCATTACAAGCTTTATCATGATTATTCTCAGTACGAAATGCACCATTTGAAGTCAATTCTGGATATTTCTTTATTTCAATTCGCCATCCTTGATCATCCGTTAAATGCCAATGAAAAGTATTCATTTTGTACAAAGCCATATAATCTAAGAATCGCTTTATGTATTCTTTTGAAAAGAAATGACGAGAAACATCAAAGTGCATTCCTCTCCATTTGAATCGTGGCTCATCGCTAATGCTAACATTTGGAATCGTCCAATCCACATTGTGAGTACCTTTCAACTCGATTTCCTTTGGCAATAATTGTCGAATAGTTTGAGTCCCTATAAATAATCCTTTTTCAGAACTTGCAGTCAACACAACTTTATCCTCATTTACAGTAAGCGCATAAGCCTCAGGGTTTGTACTATAATTAGGATCGATATTTAACTCAATCACATTGCTGCCTTTTTTATCTTTACTGATCTGTAATGGAAATTCTGTTGCTCCACGCAATTGATCTGCAAATAAAATAACAAGCGCATCCGTATTACTATTGTCGACATTTAACCAAATTGAAGTATTGGTATTTAAGTGGAATGCACCTGCTTGTTGTTCTATTGTAACAGGTTCTGGAATTAAATTAACAGAATACATCGTTTGATCCTGTTTCTTACACGAAGAAAGAAGAATACACAAACCACATATCAGTTTTACAAAATGGTCTCTCATAGTTTTATATTTAAATTTCAAGTTTTGTGTTTTCAATCGACAAAAGAGGATTTTATTATTCCCTTACACCCAACACTGATTTATTCACCTTTACTCCTCTTTTATTAAGCAAATTCAATTACCCGATCCGCCTTAACAGTATCATCAGCCGTAAAAAGTAACTTGCATACAGCTCATAAATCATACCTGCACCCACTGGGATGCACAAATGTACTAAAATCCACTTAATGACGTTTCGCGTAATCCTTTTTCCTGTGAACCGATCTGTCAGATACAAAAAATGCATGTCGATACATTTCCTTGGCAGTAAATGAGTGAGGAAAAGCGTATTCCTTCCTGCCATCGGCTCTGTTTGTATTCTCAATGTTACCTAAAGACCTGTTATATGCAGCCTCCCACCAAACAAATGCAATGCACTTATTCTCAATGGTGCCTTCAGACTTACCAAATGCAAGCCCATACCAGGTAAATGCAATGCACTTATTAACAATGAGGCTGCAGATATCAACAAATATGCTGCACTTGGCAGATCTCACGGCGCAGATGACAGGTCTGAGGTTGCACTTAGCAGGTCTGAGGCTGCATTTATTAATATCTACGGCTCCAATGGAAGGCCTAAAGCCTCCATTAGCAGGTCTTTGGGTGCACTTATTAACAATGAGTGAAAATCTCTTCACACACCTACAAAAAAGATGAACACGCGAGATTGCTGGTAAAACAAAAAAAAATCCGAAATGCATTTAAAATACACTTCGGATATTATTTTCTTATCGTTATTGCTTACTTATTTCTTTGCAGCAATAACAGACATTTCGACTAATAATTCTGGACGAGCCATGCGAGCTTCAACACATGCACGAGCTGGTTGAAACCCATCTACTACCCAAGCATCCCAAACTTCATTCATAGCAGCAAAATCTTTCATATCGCGAACATAGATCGTTACCGACAAGATATGCTTTTTATCAGAACCAGCCTTTTCTAATAAATCTTCTACTTTTTCAAGAGTAGTCACAGTTTGCTCCTTAATATCAGTATTGGCATCTTTCGCTGTCTGTCCACACAAATATATTGTATTGTTGTGTTCTACAATACGGCTCATTCTTGGTGTTGAGTCTGTTCTTTTGATTGTCATGTTGGTAAATGTTTAAGTTGTTGCTGCCCGAAGATAAGGAATTTCATAAAACAGTAAACAGATATCAGTTATCTGTAAATAATTATCATTAAAAAATGATGCCTCGAAGAGGTATAATCTCAAGTAACCTCCTGTGAAACGGGTGTTAATGATAACGGATAGATGAATTCCCTGAAAGGGAATAACAAAATGATTAGATTATACAATTCCGACATTATTACATTTCATAAAAAATGCCGCACCAAGTTATTGGTACAGCATTTATATATTAAAAAATAATTACTTCTATATTTTTTTACTGTGGCTCTAACTCAATTATTTTAACAGAACATTCCTTATCTACTAATTCTTTTTTATCAGCGTCCAGTTCATCGTAATTTTTACCATACTCAAGAAGTGCCAATTCCTTTTTTCTTCTTACCATTCCAAGTCCAATCTCATCTTGCAACTTAACATACATCTCATAAGACGATCGTGTTGAACATCTTAAAGTCAAACTTTTAGTTTTAGTATCCGATCTAAGATATTTATATACTATGCCTCTTAACTCATTCAATTTTATTTTCTCGTCCATCACATATATACAATTCACTGAATCTAAAGAAATTTGCAAAGCATCATTTGGAGCAATTATTGATTTAGGCTTTAAAGGAACAACATCTGCTGTAATAGCAATGGTTAGTAAAGCTTTCATTTTATAATAATCCTGTTCAAAATCCTCAGATCTTAATATTTTAGTAATTAATTTTGCAACCACACTAGGATGTATCAAACCGCAAGCAGCCAAAGAATCCATAGCCCTATCCAACAAAAATTGTTTGGATTTTTTATAATCAATATCATACATCTCCTTAATGGAATTTGTCTTGGCTCCATTTAAAATTTTAAAAACCTCTTTAAATTCAATACTGGTATCATTACAATGATATTTAATAGTGTCCAGAAAATTATAATCAAAATAATGAGGCCCCAACACATTCGCCATATTTTCATAAAACTTATAATAACTCACTCCTGTATCATCATCTAAAAAACCATCTGCTATTAAAAATTTCTTATACTCTGAATATTCATGTTCTATGTCAAGGCCATATTCCTCTCCATGTTGATAAATATTTTCCAACAATTTTTCTTCAATAGAGTATTTCTTACCAAAACTAAAAATCACTATTAACACACAAAACAAACAGAATAATCGGATTATCATTTTACTCATCAAAACCTACAATTAAAATTCATAATAATTATAAAAGTAGTGAATCCTTTATACTTAATCATAAAAAATGCCGCTCCCAAAAGGAAGCGGCATTTATATAGTAAGAGTTTATCTCTTCTTATTTCATACTGGCAATACGATCTTCTAAAACCTTAATTTTAGCTTCAGAATCAGCCATTTTCTTCTTCTCAATCTCGATTACTTTTGCAGGTGCGTTATTTACAAAACGCTCGTTGCTCATTTTCTTCTGAACTGAAATTAAGAAACCTTTAGTATATTTCAACTCTTCGGCCATCTTCTTCAATTCTTCTTCAACATCAACAAGATCTCCAAGAGGGATAAAATACTCAATCGCATTCACAATGAATGACATGGCACCAGCCATATCGCTATTTGCTGTTGTAATTTCCTTTAGGTTACACATTTTGGCAACTACACAATCGAAAGAAGTATCGTAATTGTCTTCTTTAGCTTTGTAATTCATTTCTAAAACTTCCTTAAAGGCAATATTCTTCTGCTTACGAATATTACGAACGCCAACAATCACTTCTTTCACCTGCTCAAATTTTGCTAATAAGTTAGCGTCATAAGATTCTGGCTTAGGCATAACTGAAACCATGATACTTTCCTCTTCAGAACGATCAGCAAATAATTGCCAGATTTCCTCAGTTAAGAAAGGCATGAATGGGTGCAACAATTGCATCAACTTCTCGAAAAGAGCAACAGTTGAATCGAAAGTTTTCTTATCGATTGGCTGTTGGTAAGCAGGCTTAACCATTTCTAAATACCATGATGAGAACTCATCGCGGAATAAAGTATAAACAGTCATCAATGCTTCGCTTATACGATATTGATTGAACTGCTCATCCAATTGCTCCATTGTGTTATTCAAACGAGCATGGAAAACCTCAGTTGCAATACGAGCATATTCTGGCTGTTCGATATCTGCAACTTCCCATCCTTTAACCAAACGGAATGCGTTCCAAATCTTAGTTGTAAAGTTACGTCCTTGTTCTGGCAAGTTTTCGTTGAAAAGCAAGTCTCCTCCGGCAGGAGAACACAATAACATTCCTACACGAACACCATCAGCACCATACTTAGCAATTAGATCTAATGGATCTGGCGAGTTACCTAATGACTTAGACATTTTACGCCCTTGCTCATCACGAACAATACCCGTCAGATAAACATTTTCAAATGGCTTTACATCTTTGTATTCATATCCTGCAATGATCATACGAGCAATCCAGAAAAATAAAATATCTGGTCCAGACACAAGGTCATTAGTAGGATAATAGTAATTAATTTCTTCGTTCTCCGGGTTACGAACACCGTCGAAAACTGAAAGAGGCCACAACCATGAAGAGAACCATGTATCTAATACATCCTCGTCCTGACGTAGATCTTCTGCTTTATATGTCTTTCCTGTTTTAGCAGTAGCTGCAACAAGAGCTTCTTCGATTGTTTTAGCAACTACATGACCGCCTTCTGGTAAATAGTAAACCGGGATACGCTGTCCCCACCATAACTGACGAGAAATACACCAGTCCTTAACATTCTCCATCCAATGACGGTAAGTGTTTTTGAACTTAGCAGGGTGTAACTGAATATCATCATTCATGACATGCTCCAAAGCTGGTGCAGCCAATTCCTTCATATTAAGGAACCATTGCATACTCAACTTAGGCTCGATAACCGCATCGGTACGCTCAGAGAAACCTACTTTGTTTACGTAGTCTTCAATCTTAACTAGGTTACCTGCTTTCTCCAAATCAGGAAGAATCAAGTCACGAACGTCAAAACGATCTTTTCCCACATAAAGCTGTGCAGCTTCACTCATGGTACCATTATCGTTAAAAATATCGATAGACTCCAAGTTATGACGATCACCAATTTCGTAATCATGAATATCGTGAGCGGGCGTAATTTTCAACGCACCTGTACCGAATTCTGTATCTACATATTCATCCTCGATAATAGGAATAGAACGATTAACCAATGGTACGATACAACGCTTTCCTCTTAAATGAGCAAAACGTTCATCGGTTGGATTGATACAAACTGCTGTATCACCTAAAATTGTTTCAGGACGAGTAGTTGCAATGGTAATATACTCATCGCTACCTTCAACCTGATATCTTAAATAGTAAAGTTTCGATTGTAATTCTTTATGGATTACCTCTTCATCAGAAACAGCTGTCTGTGCTGATGGATCCCAATTGACCATACGAACACCACGATAGATTTTTTCTTTCTTATACAGATCAATAAAAGTATCGATTACTGATTCGTAAAGACCTTCGTCCATCGTAAAAGCAGTACGATCCCAATCACAAGATGCACCTAATTTCTTAAGCTGCTCCAAAATAATTCCACCATGCTTCTCTTTCCATTGCCAAGCATGTTTCATAAACTCTTCGCGAGTAATATCATCTTTACTGATACCTTCTTGCTTTAGCTTATTCACAACTTTTGCTTCGGTCGCAATAGATGCGTGATCAGTTCCAGGTACCCAACAAGCATTTTTTCCCTGCAATCTAGCTCTACGTACCAATACATCTTGAATAGTATTGTTTAGCATATGCCCCATATGTAATACACCGGTGACGTTTGGTGGCGGTATTACAATTGTATACGGCTCTCTCTCGTCTGGTACAGAGTGGAAGAATCCTTTATCCATCCAATACTTATACCACTTGTCCTCCGATTCTGCAGGATTGTACTTTG
>JADGFH010000859.1 GCA_016743925.1 Labilibaculum sp. | reverse complement strand
TATTGCCTGCCCTGTTGCTTGGTATGCCATGCACAAATGGCTAGCAAACTTTGCCTATAAAACTGAACTCTCTTGGTGGATATTTGCCTTAGCGGGACTATTTGCAATCCTAATAGCATTCTTAACCATTACCATTCAATCCTGGAGAGCAGCTACTCGAAATCCGATTGAGAGTTTACGATATGAATAAACTAAATCTTTAAAATATGCTTTGGTATCACTTTAGATTATCAATTCTTCGACTTGTAAAAAATAAAGCTTTTTCCTTAACCAACATTCTAGGGCTTAGTTTTGGTATTGCATCTTTTTTCATCTTGTTTATTCATGTGCAAAATGAGAAAAGCTATGATAAGCACATTCAAGATCATCAGAATATTTACAGAGTTATTTCCTCTCCTTCCCATATCGAAGATCAATGGGCAAGAAGTTTAGGCTTTATTAAAGAAGCCTCATTGCAATTACCAGAAGTTGAAAATGCAACACAATTTTCACATTCCAAGCAAGAAAATATCAAAATACACGAACACTCAGTTGCTCAACATGATGTTTTATCTGTTGATACAAATTTCATGAGTATGTTTGGTATAGAAAGCCTAGTTGGTAACTTATCGGAAATTTCAAAGCCAAATGTTGCTTTTATCTCCGAAAAATTTGCTGGAAAATATTTTAAAAATGATAATCCAATAGGTCAATACATAGAGACCGAAACATTACGACTAAGAGACGAACCTGGTAAATTTGAAATAATTGGAGTCATCAGAAACACACCTATAAAGACTCATTTCAATTGTGAAATACTTCTTTCTCAGAAAGGAGCGCTTAAGGAACGTTATACTTCCTTAAGCACAAGGAAAATTCAATGGGTTTATAATTATCTGAAATTAAAAGAAGGTACATCTCCAACTTTCGTTGCAGATAAAATACTTTCACACTTTAACAAGTCAAGTTTTAGGCAAACAAGAGGTCCAAAAGATTACAAATTTAATCTTACTAAGCTCACGGATATTCATTTAAAATCGAATTGTAGATTTGAACTAAAAGAAAGTAGTACTAAAATCAACATCAATTTATTTATAGTAGTTTCATTTGTTATATTGCTAGTATCCCTAGTCAATTTCATCAGCTTAATTACCGTTAATCTATTTAAAAGATCGAAGGAATTTGGATTAAAATCATCTATTGGAGCTCATAAAAAACATTTGTTGTCTCAAGTACTTATGGAAGTTTTGCTTCTTTGCTCTGTAGCAATAGTCATATCATTATTCTCACTAGAATTGATAAAACCGCTCATCAGTCAGTTTTATGAAATTCAGTTTGATATTTTTTACAATGAGCCTATAATCTATTGGTCTGTACTAATCATACTTTCATTTAGTTCTTTAATTTCTGTATTATTTGTTCATTTTTTCATCTTAAAAGACAATTCTACCAGCGAAATTATTAATGGATTAAAACCATTAACAGGAAAGCGACTCTTACAACCTTTAATGATATCTCAGATATTAATTGTAATAGTGCTGATTTCATCAACAATTCTGGTAAACAAGCAAATCAACTTTATTTTGAACAAACCTCTTGGCTTCACCAAAAATAATATTGTGGTCATTCATCAAAAGGATTTCTCTAAAGATCCTAAAGTGTTTACCAACGAGCTAATAAAGAATTCTCAAATTGAATCCGTTGGATTTACAAGGCAATATTTTGGACACCCAACCCAAACTATTCCTTTGGAAGGTTTTGGGATTGAAGGCTCAGCTGAAATGTCTCTTCCTAATTTTGATTTCCTGCAAACAATGAACATTCAATTGGTTCACGATTACATCAACAGATCAAAAGATACTATTGAGGGAATGATCATCAACAATCATTTGTATCAGAGATTAATGGAAAAACACAAGACTATAGAAAATTTAAATTCTTTCAGATCTGAAGAACCTTTAGAGCAGGATCAGACGAGAATGGATATCATAGGAGTTGTAGAAGATTTCAATTACAGCTCTGCACACGATCAGATTGGGGATTATATTTTTATTGTAAACGAATCGCCAAGAGGAGCCAGATTTACTCATGTAAAAATAACTTCTGGAAATATCAGATCAGCTATGGATTTCATGCAAGAAGAGTGGAACAAACATTATCCAAACCAAAAAATGGACTATTTCTTTATGGATGAAAAGATTGGTCAACAATACAAATCAGAAAACATTCTGAGGAAGATATTAATGAGCTTTTCCATACTTAGTATTATCATAGGAATAATAGGAATAAGCGCACTCTCCTATTTTACTTCCGAACAGCGTACAAAGGAAATCGGTATCCGTAAAGCAAACGGTGCTAAAACTCATGAAATAATATCAATGCTCAATAAAGATTTTCTTAAATGTGTGATTATAGCATTCCTTATTGCAAGTCCTATTGCTTATTGGTTTATGCGAAAATGGCTTCAGAATTTCGCTTATAAAACAGAACTAAGCTGGTGGATATTTGTATTAGCTGGAATTATTGCCTTAGGAATTGTAATGCTTACAGTTTCTTTCCAATCGTGGAGAGCAGCTACGAGAAATCCTGTTGAGAGTTTGAGATATGAATAAACTTAAAACAAAAAATATGCTTTGGTAT
>JADGFH010000091.1 GCA_016743925.1 Labilibaculum sp. | reverse complement strand
GATAAATTGTGTACTCAATTCAATATGTTGATATTCTTTATTTTTTGTTCTTCCTTTTTTAATGTCTTCAACTAACAAATCTACAGCTTTTCGGCTTAGTTCCTGAATAGGTTGTGCTATAGCAGAAATTTCTGGCTCTGTCAAGCTAAAATGCTCAGGATCATCAAAACATGCAATAGCTATATCATTAGGAATCTCTTTTTTTAATTTCTTCAAAACTTGTACTCCCTGAATTCCCAGTATGTTTGAAGAGAAAAAAATTGCATCAATATTTGGATTTTCAAGAATCAAACTATTAATCTGTTTTTGCATATCTTCATGAAATAAAGAATACTGCACCTCTTTGTAAAGCTTAGATTTAAAAGGGATACCTGAATCTTTTAAAGCTTCCTTATAGCCTTCAAACCGTTGTCTCATGTTAGATGTATTCGATGAAATATCTAAATATCCAACATGCTTCGCTCCTCTCTTTATCAAATGATTAATAGCATTATAGGCACCTTCCTTATTTTTCACCACAACACGATGACTTTTAATTTTCGGAAAGTATCTATCAATTAATACAAAAGAAATATTATTCTTTTTAAGATTTAAAATTTGCTTTTCAGAATGAACCGTTGGCACTAGTATTATTCCATCTACCTGCCTATCTATTAGCATATTAATAAAAATATCCATTTTATCAGGGCTTTCATCTGATGAACAAAACATTACATTAAACCCGTGCTGGCCAGCATAATCCTCAACAGCCCTTGACATTTTAGCAAAGAAAGGATTAGAAATATCTGCAACAATTAGCCCAATAGTGTAAGAATGACCGGTTTTTAAGGCTCGTGCAAACTGATTTGGACGATAATTCATCTCACTAGCCTTATCCAATACACTTTTTGTCAATTGCTCGCTAATTCTATTTTCCTTAGCTTTACCATTAATAACCATTGAAACAAGGCCCGTTGACACACCTAACTCTTTCGCAATATCACTTAATGTTGTTTTTTTCACAATACACACTATTTATTATCCTTCCCTTTGCCTTAAATAACAGATATATACAAAGCTAAATCAATTAAGCAAAATTCAAAATGTATTTTTACATCAAATTAGGTATTAACACAACAAATCTATTCACCCAAACATGAAATAGTTTGAATATAAATTCTATTTAAAACATTAACTAACAATAGCTTTAAACACAAAATATATAATGTGTATTCCCAATCTATAAATGTTTCCAAACAATTTTCTAAGAAGTCAATTTAGATATATTACAGATAATATCATGATTTATTTTAATATAACGTAAATTACTGATATTAGACTACTTAGGTGCGATTGTTGTTTTTAACATGAGTTAGTACAGTTACCACTTCATCAATCAGAATAGAAATTGTTAATGACTCACCTTCTTCACTGTCAGAATAACTTACAAAAGAAACATCTGTAGATAGTATTTCATCATTTTCGATATCGCTCCAATAAAGTATCGTCTTTTTTGTTGCACTTTTCCATCACACCTACTATTTTGGGATCAAAGAAGCTCAAAACAATATTTAATTTGAGCTTCCAGAATACTACTTATTAATTCATTTTTATTTAGAACACACTCAATTCAGCTACAGATGTATAAAAAGCACCATTAACTTCACTTAATGCTTTTAACGATATGTAACGAACATTTTGAGGTTTCTTAAAGGTGACCTTCTGCTCGGTTTTCACATTCGGAAAATTTCCTTTCGACATTAATGTCCAGTGCTCACCATCTTTACTAACACTAACTTCGTAACCATTAATGCGCCCATTACTTTGATCCTGACGAGGCAAATAACTAAGGCCATTAATGACTTCAGTTCTGCCTAAATCAATCTGAATTTGGTGTGGCATTGGATTATTTACATTGGTATCCCAGTTGGTATGCCAAATGGTTGAAGGATTGTTATCGATAGCCTTTTCTGGTTCGTGGTTGGTATGTTGACTATCTGCATAATGAACCCTCCAGCTTTTAATTCTGCCGAACTTTTGCTGGGCTTCCATGCTATTCACAAAATCTGATTTTACAGCAATGGCTCTAATGTACACTTTATCCTTTTGCTCAAATGGTTTTAAATATTCTACGCCATACTTTAAGGGATCTTTGCCATCCAATGTATAACGAATAACAGAATTATCTAGGCTTTTAATCGTACACATTCCATCCTTATCTCTTTTGATAATTGGGTTTATACAAACCGGTTCAAAAGCAGCCTTATTCGTTTTTGCCTTAATAGGTCGTAAAGCAATTGTCATGGAATATGGTTTAGCTTTTATCTGGTACTGCTTTAATGGACCTGGGCCACAACTGGCATTTCCAATTCCACCATGCTGCACATCCAAATTAATAAAATTGGCTTTTCGCTGTGGTAAATCAAAAGGGTGATTGGCTAAATCAAAATCGGTTTCGAGATACGGTAATGCAGAAAACGCCATTACATCGCTTGAAATAAATTGAATTCCCTTACCGCTTTCATTGGATAATTGCACCCATTTAACATCACTTTTTAAACCACATGATTGAGGTCTTGCATAGGGTACATACTGATCTTTAACGGTAGAATTCCACTGTCCGATAAAAGCACCTTCTTTTTTATCTGCATAATTTTCTCCAGGACCACGCCCCCACCATTCTATATTTTGATATTGATTACCAATACCTAATTTAATACCCACACGAGGTAAATTTGCAATGGAAATGGCTGGGTCTATGCCCATTTGAACAACCACTGTTCCGTTGTCCCAAATTACATAGCGCCACTGTTGTTCAATACGCTGCTGGCCTTTTTTAGAAACCCCTTTTACATGTACCAAAACACGGTTTTCAATCTGCTCCCAATGGATATCGCTTAGCTCCCACTCCAATTGATGCAAACCTGCTTTGCGCCACGCACTGTTTAGTTTACCATGGTTTGCAATATATCCTTCGTAAACATTAACACTTGGCCCAAACTGATCTTCTTTACTGGCATCAACAATCGTTTCGTTTCCATATACCAATTGGGTCAGGTATCCATTATTACGATTAAACTGTAAGCTAAAATCAGTTCCTGAGACCGTTAATAAGCCATCTGTAGCTTTCACTTTAGGTTTATCCAGATCAGACATATTGTTTACACCTGCTTGTGCCTTATGATAAGGTAACTGCATATTGGCAACCTGATATGCTTTATTTCCCCATGATGTAGCCTCTTTTAATTGCACACTAATCAACACATAATAGTTGCTTTTAGCGTCTGGCTTATCTGTTACTATAGGTAGGCTTACTACTTTAGATTGTCCGGCGGGAATATTCAACGCTTTCCATGTTCCGTTTTCTACAGTTTCACCATCCTTCTGCAAAGCCCAATTTACATCATAAGCATCTAAATTAAGGAAGCTATTTTTATTAATCAATCGTATTTTCTTTTGTGATAAATCTGCCCACTCTGCATGCGCATTCTGAAATACGTGTTTTACTTCAACTAATTTAGATGTTGATCCTAAATCAGATAACACAAGGCCATTTAAACAAAAACTTCCGGAATTAGGATTATCACCAAAGTCGCCACCATAGGCATAATACTGCTCGCCTTTATCGTTGGTAGTTAACAAACCCTGATCGCGCCAATCCCAGATGAAACCACCAATTAAATTAGGATAGTGCTCTATGTTTTGCCAGTATTCTTTTAAATTACCCATGGCATTACCCATAGCATGACCATATTCGCACATGATAAAAGGTTTTTTGCCACCTTGTTTACCATACTCCGTAATACGACCTACCGAAGGATACATCATACTATTTACATCTGCGATATGATTCATTTTATCGTAATGAATTAACCGATCCGAAGCATGTTTACGGCCATAATTAGCCATATGCTTAAAATTATCGCCACTACAAGCTTCGTTTCCTAAAGACCAAAATATAACACAAGGATGGTTTTTATCGCGTTCAACCATACTCGCCATACGATCTACAAAGGCATTTTTCCATTCGGAATTACTACGGATTCTATTTCCTTTATAAGCCACATTAAACTCCATATTGGCCTCGTCCATTACATAAAAACCCATCTCGTCGCACATTTCATAAAATTCAGGACAATTTGGATAATGAGCTGTTCGGATGGAGTTTATATTATGTTGTTTCATCAACACTAAGGATTTGTGTAACTCAGAAATGGGTACAGCTTGCCCATGTATTGGGTGCATATCGTGGCGGTTCACTCCTTTTATGAGAATGCTTTTACCATTTACAAGGAAACTGCCATCTTTTATTTTCACATCTCTAAAACCAAACTGACACTTTTGTACCTCAAGCACTTTACCTTTTTGCTTTAATACCAATACAAGAGGATAAAGATTAGGCGTTTCTGCACTCCATAATTTTGGTTGTTTTATAGATGCTGACTGATGCAAACTCGCTTTTTCATTTTTTACAAGTTCGGATATCGCTTTTGTAAATAAGGTCTCTAATTTCCCATCTCTTTCGATAAATGCTTCAATAGATAAATTACTACCTTTTTGATTCTCCTTGCGAATTATATCGGCCTCTAATTTTATTTTCGCATTCTGATAGGTTGCATCTAATGTAGCCGTCAATTTAAAATCCCGTATATGCACCGGATTTGTCGAGTACAAGTATACATTACGATAAATACCACTCATTCGCCACATGTCCTGATCTTCAAGAAAGCAACCATCCGACCAACGATAGACCTCCACAGCTAATTGATTTTCGCCCTTTTGAAGGTAAGGTGTTACATTAAATTCGGCAGGTGTCATACTGCCTTGCGAATACCCTACTTTTTTTCCATTGACCCACAAATAAAACGCAGATTTTACGCCATCAAAATTCAGATAAACCTGTCGACCTTTCCATGTTTTAGGAACGGAGAAAGTACGTTTATAAGAACCAACTGGATTATAATCGTGACTAATATTTGGAGGATCTAACTTTCCCCATGGATCACGACCATGATCGATATTATTTACATAGATAGGTTTTCCATAACCTTTCATTTGCCAGTTTGAAGGCACCGAAATAGTATCCCAACCAGATACATTATAATTCTGCTTAAAAAAATCTACAGGTCTATCTGCGGGTTTCTTCACCCAATTGAAAAACCAATTTCCATTAAGCGATTGGTAAAACGGAGATTCTTCGCGATTTAATGCTAATGCGGATTTAATATCTGAAAACACCATAGATGTTGCATGTGGTGTCTCCTTATTTTTACCTATCATTTGTGGATTTTCCCAGTCATTTTTTTGACTCTTCAACGAAAAGCTAACACAAAGCAATAAGCTTAGTACGATAATTTTATTCATCTTTTTAGTGTTAAACTCAAAACTTTGAGAGATAAGATAAAACCTATCGCAGCTTACCTTATCTCTCCATGTCTTGTATTAATATAGATAATTAAAGTTTGATTCATAATATCTCATAACACTTATCTGGCTTAACCCAATAGCTTATAAAACCTTATCAAGATATACCAGATATATATTACTCAATCACTAACCACGTATAAGAATTAGCTGGGATAGTTATCTTTACAGTAATTGAATAATCTCTATTCAATTTGTAACTTTTAGCTTTTCCTTCGCCAACGCTAACTTTTGCGGTAGTATTAATTCCCGTATAATATAAGGGTAGTTTTATATCACGAACCATCTCTTTATCTTCTGGATTAAATACCATTACCAATCCTTTTTGTTTTAAATTAGGATTAACATGCATAAAACCATCCCAATCTTTACCCGAAGGACGTCGCAAGTGAATAATATCACTATTTAAAATATCACGATACTTTTTATACCAAGTAACCACTTTTATTACAAGTGCCTTTGTGGCAGGCGTATCATATAAACGAGGTCCACGATAACAAGCTTGCACACCCGATCCATAATTTTGCATCATTTGATTTTCATAATCCACCAAATGATCATTTAGCGGTTCCATTGTAGCAGCCGCCCCACCTCCATGGTATTGCGTAAGCGGTACAAATGTCCAGCACATACTTGGAATTCGATCCCACAAGCCATCGTAAATATTGGTACGCCCTAACATTAATTGTCTGTCGCGAGGCAACGACCAGTTAACTTCGCGGTAGCCAATACCCGTTTTATTTGTTCCCGAATTCACATAAAAATCCGGTACATTCATATAAATACCTTGTGAGCGCATCCATTTATACAAACCTTGTATTTGTGCATACTGCTTCCACTGGGAATCGCCTAATCCATTGTGATGCGCATGTTTTGTTGAAGCACAAACATTACCCGGATAAGAGCCGTCATTCTCGAACACTTGCATCCCTGTTTCAGTAAAAAATTTCTTTAGTTTTCGAAAATAGTCATATCCCCATTCGCTACTCAAACAAGGCGAAGAGCCAAAAATCATTCCCCCACGCTTACCCGTTTTAGGATTAATTACATCCACTTCATCACTAATCCATCTGCTCGAAAGCAAAGAGTAACCTCCTAACTCAATACCCTTTGAGTTGGCATATTCCCTTAACTCTTTGAATTTCTTGTAGTTTTTTTCGGATTCATCCTCCATGTTTAATCCACTACCAAAACTTAGTATAATCATCTCATACCCTACTTCAGCACACTGATCAATGGCTGTTTTTACTATTTTAGGATTGGTGGATGTAAGGTGTAAGAACATCGGATTTTCTGTAGTCCATGGCGAAATAGTACGATATAATTTACGTATAAACATACCGCGCCTTTCGTCATCTCTTGAATCCATAGGTGTTTCCCATACTCTAAACGTCGTTAACGATTTACCTGTTGCAATGGCAGTTTCTGGTCCTAAAGGAGGTTTTACTTCAAGCAAACATGGAAGTTGTAAAGGATAGTTCGTTTGAGAAGAATAACGAGGATCTGGTTCCCAATAAGTTGTTTTGTCAGATGTTTTTTGCTGCATAGCACCAAAAGCATAATCCGTTTCTATATGAATGTTTGGTTTTATCCAATGTGTAGGAATATCCACTAGATTTTCGCCTTCAACCATGGCTAGTTGTTCTAGCTTGAAACTATTCAATTGCACCAATAAATCACCACTATTAATCACTTCTATCCACTTGCTAATAGTTGGTAATCCATCATACAAAGCAAAGTGAACTTTAACGATGATTTTATCTTTTGATAGTGTAAATACCAATTCCTTACCCGTTGGCATTTGCTTGTTAGATGCCCAACGTACCCGTTTCCATTCCATGCGATCGCTTATCTCTTTAACAGCAAAATCCTGTATCATAAACGAATTATGTGTTACCGATAAATCATCAATCCATTTCAGCAATGTATAAGCATATTCGGGTTGTTTACTCAATCCACCAATGGTATATTTTTTACCATCAATACTTAAAACGCCTTCATTAGATACACCACGCAATAGACTTTCACCTGTCATTTGGTTTACAAAGTCGATGGTAGCCAAATTTGGAGATACTCTAAAAACACGGGCTATCAAACCATTGGAAAAAACAATATCCTTATTGTTCCCGGCACTATATACTGCTGCTTTTGCTTTCTCATTATCTACTAACCAGTCGTAATCGGGTTGCGATAAAGGCATATCAATTTTCGGCAGTTTATTTATTAATTGGCTCAATTTTTCATTAACCGCTTTGCTTTGTTCTTGCTTTTCACCTACATAATCAATCTCTGAAATGATGGGAGCTATCTCAAAATACTCAATTCTAGGATTGATCCATACAGCATGATCGCCACTATCATCATCTCCTGCATTTTCAACAACTAACTCTAAAACGCCTCGTTTAACTTTTATATTTACTTCTTTAGCGTTATCACCACGATGCATAATTCCACTTGTATATATTTCTTTACCGTTATGTAAAAGTTTAAAAACAACGCTTCCTTTATTAACTGTTCCTTCTGCACCTTCTACACCAATAAATTGCTTTTTAGTTTTGGTAACTTCATAAAAAATACGCTTACCATCAGTTAATGGTATTGTTTTAATAATAGAGGATGTGTAATCAATCTTAGAATCGTTTATACCAACCTTAGCCGAAAAATGGCTTCCGTTGTTCATTTTAATTTTAATTATTGATTTTGCATGAACACCAATACCCTTCTCGTATTTTTTGCCTGCGACAGATAACGCTTCGCCACATACCGATTTGTTCTTTACAGGAGCACTATACGTTTGTTGCCCCAAATTTATATTCAAATTCTGAACTTCAACATGAGATTGTGCTTCTACCGAAGTAAATGCACACACGGATATCAGAAATTGAGTTATTATAGATTTTATATTGAAAAAATTACTCATCTCTATATTTTACTTATTAATGATGTTAATTATTGGTTATTAGTAAATGGTTATTGGTTTTTTCACAGCTAAGATTCCTTCGTCGTGCCTCCTCGGAATGACTTCATTGCGAGAATGAGGAACGAAATTACGGCAATCTGAATCGGTAATATCAATCTTTAGCTTTACACTAATTGATATGATAAACCGACATATCTCTTATAATCGAATTTTCAACAGATTTTTTAATAACTAATTTAACTGCTGATAACTCAACATCATCAAACTTGTGGATGTATTTATGTCCAATACAACTACCTTCTCCTAATGAGATCCAAGCGCCATCTTTCTTGCCTAGTAATTCAAACTCACGAACACGCTCACCTTTGCTGATATCTTCCATTAAAACAACATGATTTATTTTTTTTGCTTGTTTTAGTTCAAGAATCACTTCGCTTCCTTTACCTTTAGTCTGTCCAATAGGATTCTCGAAACGTTTTTGAATTTCGTCACCAAACTCTTTCATGCGGGCAACATCAACCTCAGGTACTAAACCACGTGGGTCAACCACCACACCAATTAACATATTTGTATTTCTACCAGCTGTAGAATAGTATTTTTTAATCAGTGTTTCTTTAGACATCAAGTATTCTGTATTTTCAGGATGATAAAACCAGCCACCTTGCCAGCCACCATGTCTAATCGGAAAATCTGCTTCTCCAGGACACCAAAGTGGTCCATCAGGATTACCATGTAACTTATCTATTTCCTCATCTCCACCGCTAGAAGTGGTTGTGTGCGTTGTACTCCAACATGGATATGGTGCAACACCTCGCTCATTACCTACCCAACGGATAAGCGAATTAGTACCTTTAGGTCCTTGAAAAACGACTGCTTGTGGTTGGTGTTTATGCAACAAAGTAACAATATCTGGCCCACCTTTTTCTGGAGACAGGCAACCGCCATCAAACCAAATTTCAAAGAACTCACCATAGTTGGAATAAATTTCGGTTAACTGTTGTTCAACCATATCGTTGTATTCCTTTTGAGCTTTAGGATCATTGCCGCGCACTAAACCAGGATTATCAACTTTCATATATCCATTAGCTGCTGCACTATAATACACACCTGGGCGCACATCATACTTTTTGCATGATTTAACAAACTCGCCTAATATATCTCCTTGTCCGTTTTTCCATGGCGAACTTTTAATACCATACTCATGTGCCTCACTTGGCCACAGACAAAATCCGGTACAATGCTTAACTACCAAAACTGCATATTCACCGCCCATATCCTTTACTGCCTTAACCCATTGATCTGTATTTAGCTCAGTAGGATTAAAAATATTCGCATCTGGATTATAATCCCATTGTCCACGCCATTGATATTCGGGTTCGTAAACATTAATATCAAAATGGATAATAGCACCTATTTCGCAATCAGCCCACTCAATCTGTTCTTTTGTTGGCTTCGCCAACTGAGCAAAAAGCTGCATGCCCATAAACAATATTACAATAAATAAAATTCCTTTTTTCATGTTTTTATGATTTAGTATCAGGATATAAGTATCAAGGCAAAAGGTTATTTATAGAATTTATAAGAAGTTCAATAAAACAAATTCGTGTGCAATTAATTCTTAATCCTAATAGCATTGTATTTTTAAGTTAGCCAAAAGACTAATCAATATTGTAATTTACTTATTTAGCGAAAATGAAAGTTAAGGGTGACTTTGTCTAATTTCGGCACAAAATGACTATGCATATTTAAACCCATTATGATTGTGCCGACTTATGTCTCTCCTTAATTCCTAAGGCGCTGCCCTAGGCTATTATAAAGACACCCTTTCAGGGCTTCTTAAACCGATATACGCAAAACTTATACTTGTAAATTCCATATCTATTATAAACTACAGCCCCTTTCTTCATCATTCCCGAAACAAGTTAGAAACAAGCTTTCTTTTATGTGTCAATGACTAAATAATTATTTCCCACAAAAGGCTCTCCTGATAAATAGGAGAACCTCATGTAGTTATGATATAATTTGATCATTATTTGGTCATAAATTTCCAGCTAACATTTTTATATGCCCAATCCTTTTTATCGCTTATAACATTGATGTTACCTTTACCATTCTTTACAGACAATTCAACCTGTGTATAAGCTCCTTTTTCATAATCAAAAGTTTGGCCATCATCATTATAAAGTTTAAAATTACCATCACCTTTTCCATAAACAAGCACTTCTAAAGGTAAATCAGCCGTCCATTTAGATGCTTGCCTAATGCGTGGGATCATAGGAATAATTCCACCATCTTTAACAAACAAAGGTATTTTTTCTAAACCAGGTTTTACGGTAATTACTTCTCCATTACCAGCATACTCACCAGTATAAAAGTCATACCATTTTCCTTGTGGCAGAACCACTCTTCGCTTATCCTGCCCGTTAAATAATGGTGCAACTAAAATGTTATCACCCATCATATATTGATCCTTAACTTCCTTTTTAATGGCTTCAGCATATGGATTTTTCGTTCCATCTAACTCTCCTTCAATCTTTTCCATTTTCACCAGGTAACCATCCACCAATTCCATGGCTCTAAACGGTGGTTTACCTTCGAAATAATACTGCGCAAAGGTTGAATATATGTAGGGCAACATTTGCATTCTAAGGTATGCCACATCCTGACAAGCTTCATACACATCAGGAAACGACCACGGTTTTGTGCCATCAGCCCATGCATTAATCATGGCCATTGGAGAAAAGCAAACCGATTGCATTCTACGGATCCAATCCTCAGAAGAACCTCCAGCTCTAACTTCCGGAGTCCATAAAACACCCGCAAAACTTGAGTTTACTAAAGCTGTAATAAAATCAGGATGACTGTAATAATCGTTATAAATAACATATGGTAATGATACCGAACCCGCATTAGCCGCTCTTACCAAACCATAAGTTCGTTTGTTTATCTCCCTGTAGGCTTTATCGGTAACATTCATAATCTGCGTTCCATAAGTTTGGCGCATTTGTTCACCATCATATCCCGAAGGGAAAGTGGCATTATCTGGCCATATCCAACGATCGAAACCATCAACCTCATCAATTTTAAAACCACTAACCCCATATTTCAATTGGTTTTCGACAATATGATCCGTGAATACTTTTTGCGCCTCAGGCATTGTATAATCAGGCACAGTACCACACCAAACCGTATGTGAGCCAGTATAATCCTTCATTTTATTATCCAAATTAGAACCTGGCCATAGGTATGGATTACACCATAGATTTAAACGAACCCCCTTGTCACCCATTTCTTTTGCCAAACCTTGTGGATCAGGAAAGCGTCCCTTATCCCACTCAAATGTGCATGGATATGCTTTACTATGCCAACCTGGTTCAAGACCAATTACATCAATCGGAAAATCCTTTTTTTCGAACCCAGCAACTTCTTTACGGATATCTTTATCAGAATACAAGGTTGGTGTACGCTGCCAAAAACCTAATCCCCATTTAGGTGGTATAAAACCGCCACCACAATAAAGGTTGAAGCGTTGTACTACTTCCATCATGTCTTTACCTGTAAACATAATCATTTCAACGCCATCCTCAGGAATTACAAATTCCAAATTATCGGAATAAGGCTTAGCAGACCAACTTCTATCGGTATTTCTATCTCTTGTTTTAGCCGGATTTTCACTATCCTTTCGTACACCAGATCCAGCATACACATCAATATATCGTGCTGCATTAATTAAAACCCCATAACCTTTATCAGACACAAAAAAAGGTACTGGTGCATGTGTTCTTCCATCATCGCGACCGCCATAATGATCCATATGCAAACGCATAATTCTACCTCGCTGCCTTACTGTTTTAAAATTAAGCCCTAAACCATACAATTGCTCCTCTTTATCAAGCGGAAAACGAACGTATGTTTTACCATTTTTAGTAAAGGCTTTTATCTCGTTTCTTTCAACAGGAATTGGTGCATCTCCAATTTTTTGAATCGCTTCTTTACGAGGTTTTTTACCAGCGACTGATAAAAGATTAAAATCGGAAGGATTGTTAACTACCGATTTCCAAACTCCTGGGTAGGTTTGTTTCCACTGGGGAGAGCTATTCTCATCTGACACC
>JADGFH010000090.1 GCA_016743925.1 Labilibaculum sp. | reverse complement strand
CAGTATTTATGCATATAAAGCAATTGGCCTGTTTCAATCAGAGGAGGAAATTGCAGAAGCACCAACTCAATTTGGGACTTTAAAGCCTGGCGATATTCGTTACGAAGATATTGATTCTTACGACGAAGAAGGTAATTTAACAGGAGAAGCAGATGGTGTGATTAATGGAGCTGATCGCCAGATATTAGGTAATTCATTTCCTAAATTATCATACGGATTCAATATTAATCTTGATTATAAAGGCTTTGATTTATCTGCTGCTTTTTCAGGTGTTGGAAACAGAGACGTACTTCTTCAACATTATTTAGTTTACCCGCTATTAAATGGAGGTAATGCTCCTGAGTGGATTCTTGATGAAGCATGGACCGAAGATAACCGTGATGCACGTTATCCTGTAATCACAAATTCCACATCTTCAAATAATTTCCGTGCGAATTCTACATATGTATACAACGGTAGTTATTTAAGATTGAGAAACTTAACAGTTGGCTATACTTTACCGAAGAACATTGTGAAAAAAGCAACTCTCTCAAATGTAAGATTTTACGTAAGTGGTCAAAATCTATTTACGATTGATAACATGCCTGAAGGTATTGATCCAACGCAACCTAATGGAAGTGGTGGTAATGTATACCCTGTTGTTAAATCATATACTTTCGGTGTTAATGTTTCATTTTAATTGCAATAAATTATGAAGAATATTTTTAAATACTTAATAGGATTAACTCTGATCTTAGGAGTTTATTCATGTCAGGAAGAAATTCTTGACCTTAGCGATCCTTCAAATCCTACTGATGCATCTTTCTTTGCGAATGAGGCTCAATTACAATTAGCACTGAATGCAATTTATGGTCGTTCAGAAGCTGTGATGTTGGAAGGACAACCTTTAACGATGGTAATGGATCAGTGGTTAACTGATAATGGATTGTATCGTATAACTGGTGAGCTTGCAGGTTTACGTGCTTTAAGCAGTAGTTCTCATGATGCAAATTCGGGTTTTGCTACCATTTATGCTAACTTTTATCGTTCAATCGCAAGAACAAACAATATGTTAGGTAAAATGGAGAATGCTAAGGAGACTTTGTCACAAGAAAAATATGATGACTTCCAAGCGCAGACTCTAGCAATGCGTGCTTTCTTTTATTCTGGACTAGTTAAGTTTTTTGGCGATGTACCTTATCTTGATTTTAATCCAACAACACCAACTGCAGGTTTTGTTGAACGTACCTCCAAAGAAACCATAGTTGATAATATTTTAGCTGATTTGGATTTAGCTGCTTCCTTAATTGATAAAACATTAACCGGAGCACAGGAACGAATGACGTTGACAACTATATATGCATTGAAGGCACAAATTGCATTGACACATAAGCGTTTCGATTTGGCTCTAGCAGCAGCAAATGCATCGTTGAGTGCTGCACAAACTCAAGGTATTTCATTGGATCCAGATTATGGTAAATTATTTCGCATTGATGGGGAACACTCATCTGAAATTTTGATGCGTCAACCTTTTAACGAAACATGGGGCCCATCCAATGCATTCAGTCTGAGAATGGGATATCGTGGATATGGACAGTACTCACAAACAGCACCTACTCAAAATTTAATTGATGCGTATCCAACCATTAATGGATTGCCTATTGATGAAGATTCTAGCTATGATCCAACCAATCCATGGGGAAACAGAGATCCGCGCTTACATGCTTCTGTTGTAATTCCTGGAGACAGATGGGGTGATGTCATTTATGAATCACATCCAGACAGTATTATTGCAACAATTTATAAGAATGATCCTAATGGAGAAAGAGGGGTTAATTACAATTGTAGATCAAAATGGCCATCATGTTTAACTGGGTATTTATGGCGTAAATATGTTGATGAACAACCTATGTCAGTTGGTAATCAATCTGGCTATATTGATTTTATTATTTTGCGTTTAGGAGAAGTGTATTTAATAAAAGCAGAAGCCGAAATTGAATCTTCAACTGGAAGTGCATCAGAAGCTGTTACAGCACTACATGCTTTAAGAAGAAGAGCTTGGGGTAGCGAGAGTTATCCAAAGATCACCACAACAGACAAAACTCAATTGCGTAAAATCTTGAGAATAGAAAGACGTATTGAATTGGCCAATGAAGGTCATCGCTATACTGATGGTTTAAGATGGGGAATTCTTGAAGAGATGAGAGCGGAGTCACTAGTTGGTCGTCATATTGATCTTCCAAACAGTGCATATGTTCCTACTATTAATGACAATGGAGTAACTATTTATACTGGGGCTCCAGATTCTCAATATGACCAATGGAAAAGTAGAGCTGATGCAAGCAACGTTGTTCAGCCTACAGGTTATGAAGGTTTTGTCACTGGTAATTGGTATAATGCAATAGAAAGAAATTTCACAAGTCCAAGAGATTATCTTCTTCCAATACCGCAAAATGAAATAGATTTATATAAAGCCAATGGGATTGAATTAACACAAAATACGGGATATTAATTTTTAAAAAGTTGGGAGTATTAGGTTGATATAATAGTCAATCTAATACTCTCTTTTTGTGGTTAATTCTTAAAATGATACTTAGGGAATAATTTAAGTTTACAACTTGAAAATATTTTTATAACGTATGATGTGATGGATTTGAAGGCAAGTATATTTATGTACAATCGATGAATGGAAAAATTATAGACTTGAAGTTCAATAATGAAAATAAAGATGATTAAAAAAAACAGATTAAAGTTTAGCTTTTTATGCGGAGTTATTATATTGACTGTCATAGCTTGTGGAAATAGTTGTAAAGTAGTAAATAAGAACAAGTCCGAAACGACAAGGGAATATAAACGAGCAGATAATATTGAAATTGGTGAGCAATTCACTATTTATGAAATGCCTTATGCATATGATCATTCTATCATTTATAATGCAAATGATAAGAAGTGGCATTTATATGGTATTGAATTAGGTAATAGCACCTTCATCCATTTAACAGCTGATTCCTTAACACAAAGAGGTTGGGAAAAACACAAACCATTTATTTATAAAAATAAAGAAATTTGGGCACCACATATTATAAAACATGATGATACATATTATATGTTTTATACCAGTATTGGAGTTCCGCGTGAGATTCGTTTGGCGACATCAAAAGATTTATTCGAGTGGAAACATTATTCAGAAGAGCCACTTTTTGCATGGAGTAACGAAGACAATAATAATCTTAAAAACAAAGATCCAATGGTGTTTAGAGACAATATTAACGACCAGTGGATTATGTATGTAACCATGATGAAGGACGATAAGCATTGGGTGGTTGGATATACCGTTAGTAAGGATTTGTTAAATTGGTCGGAGTATGAAATATGTTTCGATGAAAATACCGAATCACCAGGAGTGGAATCTCCTTTTGTAGTTAAAAGAGGTGATTATTATTACTTAACGCTATCAGCGCGTAACACATGGCCTCATGGAGCGCAGGAGTTTTTTAGAAGTAAAAGTCCATTTAATTGGGAAGTGAAAGACTTGGTGAAAAGTATTGATCCCTGGCACGCAGCTGAGATTGTTCAAGATCACGATGGTCAATGGTATTTATCACGATCATCAGGTAATGAAAATAATTTTCGAATGGCACCATTGTATTGGAATGATGGGGTAATAGAATAACAGGCCAACATAAAATGATAATAAGCAATATTAATTGTCATTTCTGCACTTTGATTAGACAGGTGTTTGATAATTGAAAATAAACTTAACAGATGTACAAGATTGCATTTATTTTACTGATAGTACTACTAAATTTTATGACTAGCGAGGTAACGGCGCAAGTTCATAAAAAACTGTCAATTGTGCAGTTAAAAGTGAGTTCGCAAAGAGAAGGAGCATTACCAGACATGATGATTGATGGTCGTGTTGCAGATGACTCTAGATGGTTGAGCGAAGTAGAAAAAACTTCGTGGGTTGAATTAACATTAGATAAAGAGAGAAAGGTTGGCGGATTACATATTTATTCAGGTTATATGAATGGAGCAGCTATTGCTGATTTTAAAATACTGTATTTGAAAAATAATCAATGGGAAGAAATACCATCGGCATTAATTACAGATAACTCACAAACTGGAATCGCAGTTGAATTTGACGATACAAAACAGGTTGTAACTAAGGCATTGAAGATCTTTATTACAAAAAGTCATGAAAATATTGCACGGATTAAGGAGATTGTAGTTTGGCCTTATACATGTATGAAAATGCCACCTTTAGGAACCGGTGTTAAAGGTTTCGAAGTAACCAAAATGGAAGATGACATCCCAAAAATTTATTTAAATCAAAGTGGATTTAATATTGGAGCTCCTAAACGATTTACTGCACCTACAATTGTTGATAACAGCCTATTTGTTATTACAAAAAAAGAAAGCGACGAAGTATTATTTCAGGGAATTGTTAGAAATAACATTGGTGACTTTAGCTTATTTAATCCAATTGATGGGGTTGTGCAATACGTTGTAAGAGTAGGAGGTGAAGTTTCATTCCCATTTTCAATTGGCTATTGGTGGCTTGAAAGAGTGACTTATCAAAACATGATTGATTTCATGGTTGATTCACGTCATTACGTTGGTAATTACAAGAAAAAATGTTGGGGTTCTTATGGCTGGAGAGATGACCATCAATTTGGATGGGAATTGCATGCATTGGTTTCTCAATATTTATCAAACCCTGAAGCTTATGATCGTATGCCAAAGCAAGTCAAGTATGATCAACCTAAAGATTCAACTTTATAGGGAATGTTGGAGCCTTATAATGAAAATGCGCCTGACATAGTGAAACTAATTCATTGGGGTGCTGATGTAATAGTGAGTCAAAAGCTTACTCATGAACATTTTAAAGCACAGTTAGCATATTTTCTATATGCGTGGCCATGGATGAAAGAGTGGTTGTCTGATCAGAATTATCAAATAGTAAAGGATTATGCGTTTGAAACATGGAGTCAGAACGAGACTGATCAGGAGTATCCTTACGATGAAAGTGAAGGACATGATTTACTTGCATTAAAGACAAAAATTGGTTCCACAAAAGGTGCTCTACCTCCTGGATTCTCAATAATGCCTAATTTATTATTGTACGAAGTTGCTAAAAGAGAAGAAATAAGTGATTGTGAAAAGTATTTCAACGTAGCTTATGAGCAAGTCCAATGGATTATTGACAGTTTAGATTGGAACGATCCATTAAGCACAAAGGGGCAACGGATGAGTGAACATTTAACCATGTTGGGATTAAGCCATATGTATACACAATATCAAGATAGAGCTCCAAAAGGATTAAAAGAAAAAGTGGAAGAATGGTGTCGAATTATGCTTAGTCGATCAGGAAATATGTGGGATTTCAGAAAATTATCTGATAGCCAATGGACTCCTACTGGAGAAGCTGTATCCATGTGGAACGAACCTGGTAATGTTATTGGTTTTCCAGCATGCTTGTTGGCTGCACTAGAGATTGTGGAGTCAGACGAGTTAGTAAAACAATTTAATACATTAATATATTCACATTTTGATAATGCCTTTGGTCGCAATCCTACTGGACGCCATTGTGTTTATAATGGAGTTGATGATATTGAGGGTGTTGATGTTGGCTGGTATTCTTTTCACAATGGAAATGGACAATTGCAAGGGGTGCGCTTTGTGATTGAAGCAACAGCCAAAAATAGGCACTATCCTTATCATCCAGAATTGGGTAATATCAGTTGGTCCGAAGGTTGGGTGAATTTTAATACGGCTTTTAATCTTAGCATGGCCTACCTTGCTCATCATGATATTGAGATTAAAACGGAGGCGAAAGGAAAGAAATATTATATCCAATTGAAAGGACCTCTCAATTTTGACTATGAAAAACAGGAACAAGTTCATGTTTGGATAACTGATAGGAAAGGCAATGAAGTAAAGCTTGTATTAAAAGAGGATGGTGTGAATTCAGAATATTTTGTTGGGGAAATTGTTCGTGAAAATAAGTATAAACATGTTTCATATGGTTATGGATATTTCTCACATATTGTGAGTTTTGAATAAATCTATAAGTAAATAAATGTAACGATCATGGATTTTAGACACAAGAGAATGATTAATGTTTATTGTGTTTTCAATTTAATAAATAAAAATTCATTTTAAGAATATGAAGAAATCGTATTTAGTAATTATTGCATTGATATTATCTGTTGCTGTCAATGGACAAAATTGGAATAAAGAATGGCCAATAGTTAAAACCTATGAAGGGGACTTTTGTAGAGAAGTTTCAATGCCTTTAGGTGGTATAGGTACTGGTACTGTATGTATTGGAGGAAAAGGAAACCTACAGGATTGGGAGATTATGAACCGTGGGGCGATAGGTTTTTTACCTGCATTTCGATTTTCATCTCCCGCAACAGCTATGGGACCATTTTTTGCAATTAGGTATACGCAAGAAGGACAAAAACCAAAAATAAAGGCACTACAAGGCCCGATTGATCAGAAAAACTACATAGGCGATTGGGGGGCTGAAGATGTAAATAGTGGTTTTCCACGTTTTAAAAAAACAACATTTGCAGCCGCTTATCCATTAGCTCAAATTGACTTTGGAAATAATGACTTGCCATTTGAGGTTCGTTTGGAGGCATTTAACCCGATGATTCCGGGAGATGAAGCGAACAGTTCTATACCAGTGGCTGTTTTGCGTTACGTAATCAAAAATAATAGTGATAAACCACTAGAGGTATCCATTGCAGGTATGGTGCCTAATTATATTGGATATGATGGATGGAGTGGAAGCCCAAAAGGAAACTTCAACACCTATAAAGAAACCAATGGAATCAGAGGCTTGTATATGCAATCTAAAGATGTTCCTAAAGACGATCATAGTTATGGAACCATGGCTCTAACAACCATTTCAGAAGGTGAAGTTAGTTATCGCACAGCATGGGGACAACAAGCTTGGAACTGGAACTTTCGCGAATTTTATGATGATTTTTTAAGTGATGGGAAATTAGTTGATCACCCTAATACTAATGGTAAAGTTAAAACACCACCTGCAACATTGGCATTAAAACAAGTATTGGCACCTGGCGAAAGCAAAGAGTTTACATTTATGCTAACTTGGCGATTTCCTAATCGTAAAGCATGGGAAACAGGTGTTCCAGGACATTGGTGCCAAGGTGATGGTAGCCAGGTAGGTAATTTATATGCGACTAAATATACTGATGCATGGGATGTTGCTGAAAAGGTTAATAGCAAATTTGATTATTTAGAAGATGAAACGGTAAAGTTTGTTGATGCATTAGTTAATTGTGATATTCCTAAAGTATTGGTAGAAGCAGGTTTATTTAATTCCTCTATTATGCGTTCTCAAACTTTATTTGTTACTGAAGATGGATTGCCTTTTGGATGGGAAGGGACAGGAAGTATTGGGGGTACGATAATAGGTGAGCAAAAAACAGCAGGTTGGGGATTTGGATCATTAACGCATGTTTGGAATTACGAAAGCACCGTACCTTTTCTTTATGGAGATATAGCAAAAGGGTTCAGAGAGGTTGAATTTATGCATTCGGTGAGGAAAAGTGGTGGACAGGCATATCGAGTTGGCTTACCACTGGCAACTAAAGCATTTCAGATGGGTGGTGAAGCTGCTGATGGACAAATGGGAACAATTATTAAGATGTATCGTGAATGGAACATGTCTGGTGATGACGAAATGCTTAAGCGCTTATGGCCTAACATTAAAAAGTCATTGGCTTTTGCATGGAATGGTTATTGGGATAAAAATAAAGATGGTGTGATGGAGGGTTCGCAACATAATACGGCTGATGTGAATTATGAAGGTCCAAACCCACAAATGGCATCCTGGTATCTAGCTGCATTGAAAGCGGGTGAAAAGATGGCTATTAGAGTAGGCGACAAAAAGTTTGCAAAAGAATGTAGTACTTTATTTGAATCAGGAAGCAAATGGGTAGATGCCAATTTGTTTAATAATGAATTTTACGAGCACCATATTACTCCTGGCAAGTCAAAAGTAGCACAGATTGGCAGAGGATGTTTAGCAGACCAATTAGTTGGGCAATATTTGGCACATACAGTTGGATTGGGATATGTTTTAGATGAGAATCATATAAAGACTACTTTAAAGAGTGTAATGAAATACAACTTCATTGAAAATTTTAATGACCATTATACGTCTTTCAGAACCTACGCTATTGGAGATGAATCTGGTTTGCAAATTTTAACTTACCCAATTGAAGGTACTATGCTTGATTCGCCAACACCATACTATACTGAAGTTTGGAGTGGTGTTGAGTATAGCACCGCAGCGCATATGATCTATGAAGGTCAGATTGAAAATGGACTAAAAATATTTGAGGCTGTCCGTAATCGCTATAATGGTTCTAATCGCAATCCTTTTGATGAAATTGAATATGGTCATCGTTATGCACGCTCAATGGCAGCATGGTCAGGTATTCTGGCATACACGGGTTTTGAATATTCTGCTGTTGAAAAGTCGATGAAGTTTAAGAACCAAAATGGTAAATTCTTTTGGTCTAATGGGTATCAATATGGTACAGTAACTATTTCTGGTGAGCAAGGAGATAAAAATGTTAAACTTGAAGTTTTGCGAGGTGAATTGGAGCTAAACAATTTTCAGATTAAAGATCTTCATTTGAAAAAGTTTAGGAAAACCCAAAAGATTAAGGCTGGGGAAAGTATCCAAATAGCTATCTAAGAATCTCTTTTTGCTAAAAAAATAGGAATGAAAAAAATATATGCAACCCTAACAATTGCATTCGCATTATTTCAGGTGGTTTATGCTCAGAAATGGAATGATAACTGGCCAAGAATAAGGGAATTCCAAGGTAAGAATACCTTGGAAATTTCTATGCCATTGGGAGGTATTGGAACAGGAACAGTTGGAATTGGTGGTAGAGGCGAATTGAAGGACTGGGAAATAATGAATCGTGGAGCGCTTGGATTTAAACCTGCTTATCGCTTTATTGTACCAGGCGTAGCTTTAGGACCTTTCTTCGCCATTAGATATCAGCAAGAAAATGAAAAACCATTTGTTAGAGCGCTTGAAGGACCAAGTAACCCTAGGTTTGCATCAGGAGATTGGGGGGGTGATAATATTAATTCTGGATTACCTCGTTTTGATGAAGCGGTATTTACGGCTGCTTATCCTTTTGCACAAGTAAACTTCACACATAAAAAGGAGTTACCATTTGATGTGAGACTTGAGGCTTTTAATCCTATGATACCAGGGGATGAAGAAAATAGCTCTATTCCTGTTGCTATTCTTCGCTATGTAGTAACAAATAAAACGAACCAGCCTCTTGATATTTCATTGGTGGGGATGATTCCTAATTTTATTGGTGATGATGGTTGGAGTGGTAGTTTCCAAGGAAATTATAACGAATATAAAGAAACGAAGGATATAGCAGGACTTTATATGTTTTCAAAGGGCTTACCTAAAGACGACATTAACAATGGCACCATGGCTCTAACAGTGATTAAAAATGGAGATATAAGTTATAGGACTTCATGGGCTGAAATGGAATGGGGTTGGAACTTGCGTGAGTTCTATGATGATATTCAATCGGATGGTGTTCTTACAGAGCATAAAAAGAATAGCGGTAAAATTAAAACACCACCTGCTACCCTCGCAGTTAAAAACGTGCTTCAACCCAAGGAAACAAAGGAATTTACTTTTATGATTTCATGGCATTTCCCTAACAGGTCATCATGGGAAAGAGCCTTGCCTGCATCATGGAATCACGGCAATGGAATTCGAATAGGAAACTATTACACTACAAAGTATACCGATGCTTGGGATGTTGCACTAAAAACAACGCCTAAAATCAAAGACTTAGAGCAAAAAACTATAAATTTTGTAAGTGCATTAGTTGACAGTGATATCCCAGATGTACTCATTGAAGCAGGATTATCTAATTCTGCTATCCTAAGATCACAAACTTTATTTGTTAATGAGGTTGGTCAGCCTTTCGGTTGGGAAGGAACAGGTAGTTTAAAAGGAACTGTACCTGGAGAAGAAAAATGTGGAGGATGGGGATATGGAAGCTGTACGCATGTTTGGAATTATGAAAATACAATTCCCTTTTTATATGGCGATCTCTCCAAACGATTCAGGGAGATTGAATTTAAGTATATGACCAAACCTAATGGTGCTCAATCTTTCCGTGTAAATATGCCTCTTGAGACAAGAGGTACGGAGAGAAAAGGAGAAGCGGCAGATGGTCAAATGGGAACTATACTTAAAGTATATCGTGAGTGGAACATGTCTGGAGATGACGAAATGCTCATGCGTTTATGGCCTAACATAAAAAAATCATTGGCTTTTGCATGGACAGGTTATTGGGATAAAAACAAGGATGGCGTTATGGAAGGGTCACAGCATAATACAGCTGATGTAAACTATGAAGGACCTAATCCGCAAATTGCTACTTGGTATTTAGCTGCCTTAAAAGCAGGTGAAAAAATGGCAAATCATGTGGGCGATAAAAAGTTTGCAAAAGAATGTAGTTCTTTATTTGAATCTGGAAGTAAGTGGGTAGACGCAAATCTGTTTAATGGAGAGTTTTACGAGCATCACATTACACCAGGAAAATCAAAAGTTGCTCAAATAGGTAAAGGATGTCTTATCGATCAGCTTGTAGGGCAAACAGCTTCACATACTGCGGGTTTAGGCTATTTATTAAATAAGAACAATATTTCTTCGACTCTCAAAAGTATTATGAAATATAATTATATTGATAATTTCAATGATCACTTTAATTCATTCAGAACTTATGCGATTGGAGGTGAGTCAGGATTAAGAGTCGTATCATATCCTATTGAAGGCACACTCTTAGATAGACCTACTCCTTATTATGCAGAATCATGGACAGGGGTTGAGTATTGTGTTGGTTCTCACATGCTCTATGAAGGTCATACAGAAGATGGGTTAAAAGTTTTTGAAAATGTTCGCAATCGTTATGATGGTTATAAAAGGAACCCATTTAATGAAGGAGAATACGGGCATCGTTACGCTCGTGCTATGGCAGCATGGGGTGGTATATTGGCATATACTGGATTTGAGTATTCGGCAGTTGAAAAATCAATGAAGTTTAAGAACCAAAATGGAAAATTCTTTTGGTCTAATGGTTACCAATATGGTACTGTAGAAATTTCTGATCTTGAGAATAAAAAGAAAGTACATTTAACAGTGTTAAAGGGAGAATTGGAGTTAAAGAAATTTACTTTAAAAGGGGATAAAGAAGTAAGTGTTAAAAAGAAGATGTTAATATCGCAGCATCAGGCAATAGAATTAAAGTTATAAAAAAAGTGATATCTAAAGAATTGAATTATATGAATAATCATAATTTTAAATTAGTAGCATGTTTTATTGTTAGCTTCTTTTCATTGTCTACAAGTGCTCAGAAACAAAAAACGCATGCCGAAATAGCGCAGTATACAATTGACTCTTGTAATATCTGTGTAGAAGAAAGATATACTATTGGGAAGGAATTATTTGAATTAGGAGACATATTTACGGCTTATGAGATATCTAGTCTTAATGATCATACTATAATCTATAACGCTGAAGAACAAAAATGGCACTTATATGGAATAACAAATCCAAGCAGTATTTTTATTCACCTTACCGCTGATTCTTTAAATCAGAGAGGATGGAAAAGGGAAAAAAATTTTTCAACAGATGGTTCAGCTATTTGGGCACCGCATATTATTTTTCACGAAGGCGTTTACCATATGTTTTATACCCAAATTGGAGTTCCGAGGGAATTACATCATGTTGTTTCTTTAGATTTATATAATTGGACAAAATCAGAAAAACCCATCTTGGCACAGAAAAATGAGTTTTCAGGAGACTTAAAGAACAAAGACCCAATGGTATTCTGGGATGAAGAAGAAAAACAATGGGTGATGTATTACAGTACCATGAAAGATGATAAGCATTGGGTTGTTGGGTATAGCACAAGCAAGGATTTAAGAGAATGGACAGAAATGGAAATTTGTTACGATGAACATACTACCTCTCCAGCTGTGGAATCCCCTTTTGTTATTAAAAGAGGTAAATATTATTATCTTTTTTTATCAGCTCGTCCTTGGGAAATTGGAGGAGAGGATGTATTTAGAAGTAAGACACCATATAGTTGGAATAAAAAAGATCATATTCAGCGTATTAATCCCTGGCATGCCGCTGAATTAGTGGAGGATTTAAATGGACAATGGTATATGAGCCTATCTACTGGTAGACAATGTAGAAATTTTAGAATGGCACCACTTTATTGGAATGATAAATAGATAAAAAAACATGCTATAAAGTTAGAATTGTTATTGGCTTGGAGTATCGAGCTAACAAGAATGTTGAAGTATATAAAAAAAAGATAAATATATAAGATGAAAATATTCGCAAAATATTATAT
>JADGFH010000858.1 GCA_016743925.1 Labilibaculum sp. | reverse complement strand
TATTCAAATTTTAAATTTGATTTTATCTATGGAAAGAATGTATTCAAATAAATGAACTGTTTTTTTTGTTCTAAAACGGACAGTATGTGTTATGTAAACGAACACTTTTTATTTTTCTGAAATATAATAATTTCAGTTAATGGAAAGATAATTAGCTGTTTATGGTTTTTGGTCTGATGATTGTTTTTATGTCATCGAAATCGTTCATTGAATGATTTCCCAAATATTGGGAGTGGTGTCCCGGGATTTTGGTTTTAATAGCATAATTAATTGGTTTTCTTTAATATGCCGTAGCATTCAATTAGTTACGGCATATTATTTATTCTTTGGCTATTAATTAGGATGCAAAAACATCATGTTGCGTATTTGTTTTTCGTAACATTCTAAAAAATGAAATTTAACTTTTGATTAAATATGACTTTTCTAGGCATTAAGCAGTTAGCATGTTTAGAATTGGTTTAAGATTTTATTGTTAGACAATGATACCAATAATTGTCTAGCAAAAGTTCGAGAATATCTATAGGGGAAACTCTCGAACATTTTTAGTTGGTAATTGTTGGATGCAATGTGGTAATTCTAGACAACAATTCTAAAGGCTCTAAAATATAAGGAGTAACAAAGGATGCCCAAATTTGGGCATCCTTTTTTTTTGCTTAGAAAAGTAGTGTACTCATTAAAGACTAATCAGAATTTGGTTGAGCTTCCATTGATGTTAGAAAGTAAATCGTTAAATATTGTAGTTGAAAAAAATTGTCCCGAAGGACAGCTTTTGAAGTATTTTATTTTGAGATCTTATTTGCTGTTTGATGGTAAATTTAATCCATAACCAGATACTTTATCTTCTCGTTTTAATAAAAGTGCAAAAATAAATCCTATAATGCCAAGGCAAGAAAACATGATCATAGTATAAGTATAATCGATACTCTTTGCTCCTTCAATATTGGTTCCATCTAAGATCATTCCCGCTAATATTGGAAATGCCCACAGACCTAAATTTTGTACAGAGAACATAAAGCCATATGCCGTTCCTATTCTTTTTTCATCCACCATTTTAGCAACTGATGGCCACATTGATGCAGGGACTAAAGAAAATGCAATTCCCAATACCACCATCAAAACGTACGGACTAATATTTGTAAATGCAAAACAAAGATGAACAGCAGTTAATATTAATGAACCATATATCATTAAAGAAGCAGCTTTACCATATTTGTCTACCAGAAATCCAAATAATGGAGTAAAGAACATAGTTCCAAGAGGCATCATTGCTGCAATTTCTCCGCTTTTTATCTCTGATAATCCAAATTTATTTGCGAAGAAATCAGCAGAAAATGCAAAAAATGGAAAGACTGCAGAATAAAATGTCAAACACAGAAGGGTAACGAAAATAAATGATCGATTGGATATAAGTTTGATTAAATCAGAAAATCGGAATGGATCAGATTTAGATTCTAAAGTGCTTTTCTCAACTTGTTTATCTAATTTAAAATCAAATAGCATATAGATAATAAATACCAAGAGTGCAGAAGTTACAAAGATTGCCGCAAACCATGTTGCCGTAGTCCATCCTGCTTCTGCTTGAATCAATCTTGGAGATAGAATTAATGCCAACATGGATCCTGTTCTAGCCAATCCTAATTTTACACCAAATGCTAAGGCTAATTCTTTTCCCTTGAACCATTTTACGATTATTTTACTGATTACAACAATACTGGTTTCAGCACCTAATCCAAAAAGGAATCGGCCAAGCAACATCATTTTTAATTCAGGAGAATACCCTGACATGAATGAAGACATAAAAGCATGTCCCATTCCGTCATTTCTGTACATGTCGCTGGCACCATAAGCCGTAATTAACGCTCCAATAGCCATGAAAGCTACAAACATGAACCCTGTTCTTCTTATTCCTAACTTATCCAGTATTATTCCACCGAAAACAGCCATTAAAAAGAACACATTAGGAACTGAATAGACAGAAACAAACCAACCAAAATCGGTACTGGTAAAACCTAATTCTCTGGTTAGAGTAGATTTTAATGGAGATAACGCATCGTAGAAATAATAATTTGCAGCAAGGACAAATCCTACTGTTATTAACATTGCCCAACGGACAAGTACAGAATCACGAAGTGATTTTTGAATGGTTTCTTTATTCATTAGTAAAGTGTTGTGTTGTTGAAGCTCCGAATGTACAAAAGCTTTTCGTAACGGCATAAAAAAAGCCGTCCCGAAGGACAGCTTTAATGTATATAGGGTTTAATAAAACGCTATAATTAGCTAGGTAATTCTAAACCATAGTTTTGTTCTTTATCAGCTTTTTTCAATAAGAATGATAAGAAAATTGAAATAACACCACAGCCAACCAATACTAAAATTGGAATTGTATAATCTTTCGGTTGACCTTCAGGAATTCCTTGGTTAACAAAATCAAGTAGTGCTCCAATTCCCCAGAAGAATAATCCTAATCCCCAATTTTGAAGTGTAAACATGGTAGCATATGCGGTACCTAATCTATTTTCTGCTACAATTTTAGCAACCGAAGGCCACATTGCTGCAGGTACTAAAGAGAATGCAACTCCCAGACTTAGCAATCCAAAATAAGCAATAAACACATTGTCTAGTAC